>JADHNI010000097.1 GCA_016779585.1 Pseudomonadales bacterium | reverse complement strand
AATGACTCTCTCTGACTGTCTTGACTCTGCAAAGCCAGGTACACCAACAACCAACAAACCGAGAATCGCTACCAGTTTCTTGTCAAACATCTTGCCAACAATTGTTTTTTTCAACATGTCCACTTCCCCCCACAGATTATTTCTAGTGTGCTCTGATATTCATCTACTTGAGACATGCTGTCCAATGCATATTTTGTTCTTTGATATGCATTTTATTTATGTCTTGGTAAGGGGGGGTATAAGACGAATTAACCCCATTTCTGCATCATCAGCTAGATATGTAACCATCCCCTAGGATAGTCCCATTTCGAACTAGAGTTCTCCTGCGTAAACTGCCGTAAAGGAGAACCACAGGAAGAAGTCCCGATTTACTGAGACACAGATCATCAAGGTGCTAAAGGAGGTCGAAGCTGGCCGAATGGTGAAGGAAGTCTGCCGGGAATATGACATCTCGGATGCAACCTACTACAACTGGAAAAGCAAGTACGGGGGGATGGAAGCATCCGACGTGAAGAAGCTCAAGGCGTTGGAGGAAGAAAACCGGCGCCTGAAGCAGATGTACGCTGAACTCAGTCTCGATCACAAGATTTTGAAGGACGTGATCGAAAAAAAGCTGTAAAGCCAGCGATTCGACGTGACCTCGTGGACTATGTCCGTTCTGCGCACGAAGTCAGCATCCGTCGAGCGTGTCGTCTTGTTGGCATCAGCTGTTCGGTTTACCGGTATCGCCCGGATACCACCCGGGATGATGAAGTGATTGCGGTGCTGCAGGATGCAGTCGAACGCTATCCAGCACATGGGTTCGGTAAGCTGTTCAAGATCATGCGCCGCTGGGGGCACGGGTTTAACCACAAGCGTGTCCATCGCATTTACAAGGCGCTGGGACTGAACAAGCGGCGACGCGGCAAGAAGCGCATCCCGAGTCGTGAGCCGGTCTCACTGCAGGTACCAGAAGCGATGAACCAGTGCTGGTCGATGGACTTTATGCACGACAGTCTGTTCTGCGGCCGGCGCTTCCGCACGTTCAACGTCGTGGATGACTTCAACAGGGAGGCGCTAACGATAGAGGTTGATCTGAACTTGCCTGCGCCAAGAATCGTGCGGGTTCTGGATCGCATTGCCGCATGGCGCGGCTATCCGTTGAAGGTTCGGACGGATAATGGCCCCGAATTTATAAGCACGGCGATTGCTGACTGGGCAGAGGAACACGAGATCGAACTGGAGTTTATCCAACCAGGAAAGCCGACGCAGAACTCGTACGTTGAGCGATTCAATCGAACGTATCGAGATAAGGTGCTGAACATGTACATCTTCAAGACGTTGAATGAAGTGAGAGAGTTAACTGACGACTGGATACGAGAATACAACGAAGAACGGCCTCATGACTCCCTGGAAGACCTGACGCCGATTGAGTATCTGAACAAGTACGACCCTGCAGGAAACTCTAACTGGATGTGAGACTAAAAAGGGGATGTTTACACGACGAGTCAAGTCCACACCCGTATCCCAGGTTGATATGCATCAATTCTCCTCGCCTGAAGTAAACGTAAAATCTAGTTTTGGGTAAACAAAAAACGTTGAACGATCTGAAGTTGCTGGATGATGCAAACGTCAGCAAAAAAAGCGCAACCAGTTCTATGAAACAGAACTGGCAAATCTTCATGTCGAGCGCGTGATGGGTTTCTGCTTTGATGAGGAGTACTGGGACTTTCTTCGGTCTGTCACCGAATTTGAGCGAATGCTCGTCAGGTCAGGCATCATTATCATCAAGTACTGGTTTTCCGTTTCTGACACCGAGCAGGAACGCAGGTTCATGGGCAGGGCTGAAGACCCGACCAAACGCTGGAAGCTGTCACCCATGGACATCGAATCAAGGGACAAGTGGATGGACTATTCACGGTCCAAGGATCGCATGCTGGCTTTTACCGATATCAGTCAGTCTCGCTGGAATGTGGTGAATTCAGACAACAAGAAAAGGGCTAGGCTCAACTGTAGTTCACATCTGCTTTCCCAGGTGCCTTACAGTGACGTCGTGCCGGAAAAAATAGATTTGCCTTCACGCAAACCCGAGAAACGTACTCACGCTGAGTTCAGGCCGCCGCTGTCCAGCCAGTGAGGACAAGGACTATGAATCACTCACGGAACAGGTCATGTTCAGGGAACGTGACGCCATTCAGGCGTTCCGCGATAGAAAAGACAGGGGTGATTCTTTGGACGGACTCTACATCTTTGCCAATCTTGAAAATGCCAAGAGTTTTGCATTACTGCAGCTCATGACGATCCAGGAAGGCGTTGCAGACAATCTGGATGAGATTCAGGCCTACGCCGGATGACGTTTTAGCAGGTATGAACGATATCTCCGCACATCTCTCGCGCATCGAGTCCGAAGGTTACACGCTGATTGAAAATGCCATCGAGCCAGCGTTGGTCGATGAGCTGAATGACGCTTTGCTCGAGCTGGAGCACGCGCTCAATATCGTTCCCGGCGCAAACACCTTTGAAGGGCATCACACCATCAGGGTATACAACCTGCTCGCACAACACGCGGTGTTTCAAAAAGTCCCCGTTCATCCGGCTCTGCTGCCGATTGTCGAAAGCGTGCTGGATGAGGGTTGCCTGGTTTCCTCTGTTTCATCGGTTTCGATCGATCCTGGTGAAACTGCCCAACCGCTGCATGCAGATGACACCCTCTACAATTTAACGAGACCCCATGACGCTGTTGTCTGTAACTCCATGTGGGCGTTGACTGACTTCACGGAGGAGAATGGCGCGACGCGAATTGTGCCCGGCAGCCACCGCTTTCCGGATAAACCGGAATATGGGAAACACTACGATTCCATTGCTGCAGAAATGCCAAAGGGGAGTCTGCTGATCTGGAATGGCAGCCTGTGGCACGGGGGTGGTGCGAACGACTCCGGGAGTCGCCGCGTCGGTATTGCCATGAACTACTGTGCAGGCTTTCTCCGGCAACAGGAAAACCAGCAACTGGGAATTCCATTGGAGAAAGTGGCGACGTTTTCAGACAGACTCCTGCAACTGGCAGGTTTTGGTACCTACAAAGCGCTCATCGGGCATATCGACAAGCAAAGCCCAACGCGCGTTTTGCTCGATCGGGAAGACAATTTTCTTAACGTCTGGGACCTGGTCGGCAAGGAGTCCTAGCGGCGAGATCCAGCGCCTGGTCAGGAAGCCGTAAGCACGAACTGGTATGGCAGGGTATCGCGGTCCACGCTGAAATTTTCAAAGCCTGCTTCACGCAGCTCTGACTCGATTTTTGTCGCGGCAATCTTCATGGACTCTGGCGGGCCTACGGGTTGCTCACCCTCCTTGAAGTCCACCACGATAAGTCGACCACCAGCGACCAGCGCGTCCCGCACATG
Source organism: Pseudomonadales bacterium (assembly GCA_016779585.1). Classification (GTDB taxonomy): domain Bacteria; phylum Pseudomonadota; class Gammaproteobacteria; order Pseudomonadales; family Azotimanducaceae; genus UBA9659. Next base: position 7,423 of record JADHNI010000097.1, on the reverse strand, counting down.
GCGGAAATACGACACCCGGTCCTCGATGTGATGATAGGTGTTGACCGTAATGATCAGGTCCGCTTCATTGGTATTGAGCAATGGCTTTTCATAGGGAGATGGTCGCAATTCGACCTTGTCGGTCAATCCCAGGGCGTCGCGCTTGCCCAGGATGTAGGCGAGGAAGCGTTCGTCGACATCGACACACAGTACACGGGCACCGCGCTCGACCATCTTGAAGGCGAGGAAGCCTGAACCACTGCCGATATCTGCGACCGTTTTACCGCGCAGGTCGCCCAGGGTGTCTAGCAGCGCGTCACTGCGTTGCCATTCCTGTCTTTCAGGACTTTCAAATCGCGCGATCAGCTCTTCCATGCTCCGCTTGTTCATGTGCTCGTTGGCAGCATGTCCTGGTTCATGACCGGTATGATGATGGCCCTTTTCTTCTGCGGCCTGCGGTGCAACTGCAAAGCCCATCAGGGCGAGTAAAACCATGAGCGTCTTGAGTCTGGGCATGTTTGTCTGGTCCTCAGCTTCGTTTCGTCAGTCTTCATTTATCGCGTCGATTTCGTCCTGGATAATCTGCGTCACCTGCTCTGGAATCTCCATCGGCAGGAAATGCGTGTGGTCGGCAAAGTATATTTCACGACCGTTCTTGAACTCATCGACCAGTTTCGGCCAGGTCGGTGAACTCGAGAAATCCATGATGTTTCGATCCGGGGCGGGCTCCTTGGCTCGCAGGATGAGTACCGGAATCGATAGTTGGTGTACGGCGCGATAGATTTCAGCATTGGATCTTGAGGACATGTAGACGCTTGCTTCAACTTCCGGTGGGCACGCCAGAATGTAGCCCTTGCCTTTTGGATTGGGCAGCAGGCCATAACGACAGTAGTCCATCAGCATGTCAGGATGAAAAAGACCATAAGATCCCTTGGGTCGCAACCGGTCTGCCATTTCTTCCGGTGAATCGAATTCATTCCTGCGTTTTGCCGTCGGATGTTCTTCGGCGCCACTGAACGGTGAAGGCGTTTCGTCGTGATAGGCGTCTTCAGGGGGAATCACCGGGTCGATCGCAACGATGCGATGAAAACGGTCTTCCATTCTCGCGGCTGCACCAATCAGGGCATGCCCACCCATGCTGTGACCAATGGCGAGAATGTTGGTGAGATCCAGCTGTTCGATCAGTTCAGCCACATCAGTGATGACTTCATCCCAGTGCTGGATTTTCTTTTTTTCACTGCGACCGTGTCCGCGTTGATCCACGCTGATCGAATGAAGATCACCGAGTGCGTCGATGATTTTGTCCCAGACGCGGGCATGAAAGCCGGTGGCATGTACAAACAGCAGCGTGGGACCCTGGCCCCGGTAGGCAATGCCTCGCTCGAAGTATGTGATGCGTGTGCCGTTGACGACGGCATTTTTTTCTATGGCTTCCATTTATCGCACGTCGTCCGGTAATTCGTTCATGGTTTGTTCCAGTTTCGGGATATGTTCACTGACGGAGAGATCCCCACCCAGGGTTCGAAGACAGAGGTGGGTCAGACCCATTTTTTTCCAGTTGGAGACGCGGTCCTTCCATTCGGCTTCCCTTGGACCCACCACGGCCACGCCGGCTTCCTGCCCGAATTCTTCAGGTGACCGGCCGACCTTCTCAGCTTCAGTGAAGATGGCATCCCTTACTTCGCCGATTTCCTCGGGCGAGCAGAGCACAAACCAGCCGTCGCTGAGCGTCGCGATTCGTTTTACGACGGGTGCCGATGGTACGGGGCGAGCGCCGATCCACATCGGGATGGGCTTCTGGACGGGCAGGGGGTTCAGTCCTGCGCCGGAGATGTCATGAAATTCACCTTTGAATGTGACTTCTTCCTGCGTCCAGAGCTGTTTCATGACCTGCATCTGCTCAGTGCAGCGCCTGCCCCTGGTCGAGAAATCTTCGCCCAGGTATCGATACTCGTCTTCGCTGCCGCCAACGCCAATGCCGATACGAACCCTGCCGCCGGTGAGCCCATCAAGTTCAGCTGCCTGCTTGGCGAAGTGCACGGTCTGCCTGACGGGAAGAATAATGACGGAAGGCACCAGTTCAATTTTGCTGGTCACCGCTGCAATGTACGCTAGCATCATCATCGGCTCGTGCAGTTCACCACTGCCTGGGCGCATGATCTGGTCGGGCACCCTGAGGTGAGACAGGCCCAGGCCTTCCGCTGTTTGTGCGAAATCACGCATCGCCGCCAGATCGCCGGCCATTTCCCTGACCGGAAGCGAAACACCGATCTTCATAATTTGGAGTCCATGAGTGAAGCTTGCCGAAAATTAGAGAGGGTGTCGCTTTAAGTCAACTTGCGAAATGCTGTTCAATATGGCGGGTGGATTGATGCTGATCATGGATAGTTCGGTACTGGTTCCCTACAATGCGGGCCATGACGATGACCCATGACCTGATTGAAGATATCCCGCTTGAGACACTGATTGACTCTCTTGAGGCAGACTCGCCGCGCAAAAAGACTGAAGGCGCGGTACCGCTTGAGCCTGGCCAGAAGGTCACCAAGAAGTTGATCCGCAAGTATTTCAACGAGGTGATCTATCCCTATCGGGAACACCTCAGCATGCGTGATTACTACGATCAGAAAATTCGTTTGCAGATAGAACTCGTGAAACTCCAGAACTGGATTCGGGACGAAGGCAAACGGGTTGTGCTCGTTTTTGAGGGTAGAGATGCCGCGGGCAAGGGAAGTACGATCCGGGCTTTCATGGAGCACCTGAATCCGAGATGGTCGACAGTGGTTGCCCTGGAGAAACCCACTGAGGAAGAACGCGGGCAGTGGTATTTCCAGCGTTATGTCAAAGAGCTGCCTTCAGCTGGTGAAATCGCGTTCTTTGATCGTTCCTGGTACAACCGCGCCGGGGTAGAGCGGGTGATGGGATTTTGCACGGAGAAAGACTACGAGGACTTCCTTGAGCATGCCCCCATCTTTGAAAAAATGCTGGTAAAAAGCGGTATCACGATCATCAAGTTCTACCTTTCTGTCAGCAAAGTCGAACAGGCTCGCCGCTTTGAGGAGCGCAAAACCAATCCGCTGAAACAGTGGAAGCTGTCACCTATTGACCTTGAAGCCCAGCACAAGTGGGATGGCTACACGGCGGCCAAGAACACAATTTTTGAGTCGACGGATTCCGAAGAGGCACCCTGGGTCATCGTCAAGACAGAACAGAAAACGCGGGGCCGGTTGGAAGCCATGCGGTTTGTTCTTAACCAGTTTGATTACCCGAACAAGGATCCGGACATGGTGGCATCACTGGATCCGCTGATTATCAGCCGGGTCAGCAGGCTGCTGGACAAGGAAGGCCATTCCAACATTATTGAGGACTAGGCGGCTCGGGGCTTCAGACAAATTTCGCGACGTGTTGCCGGGATACCGGGATGCTTTCACCATTTCGGAGCAGCAGGGATCCCTGCCTGCCTTTCTTCTCAAATTTTTCTATGGCGGCGTAGCTGACCCAATAGGAGCGGTGACAAATCACACCGAGTGATAACGGTATTTCGTCTGCTGCATCTTTGAGATTGTGCAGAACCAGTTCTGAATCACTCTCGGTCGCCACTTTGATGTAGTGCAATTCTGCTTTGATGTAAAAAATTTCATCTGGCTGTAGATCTGTGAAATTTAAGCCCGCAGGACTGGCTTGTGCTGCAGGTTGCAGGTCGGGTTCATCGGTCACGAATCGATATCCCAGGCAGAAGGGGGCATTCACGGCGAGCCAGGTCACGAGAACCGGCGGTAGGAAGCCTGATAGTTCGTCAAGTAAGGCTATAGCCCATTCTGAGATCCCAGAGGGCAAGCTATTCAGCCCATTCATGATGTCAACGAGTAGATAAATGGGCGCGATGAGCAAGCTCGCGATGCCCCCTGAGATGAGGAGTTGTATCCACGGATTCAGGGTTCTGAATGTCGCAGTGCGCCCGAGAAGGATCTGGCTGATGACCAGCAGGGCTATAGCGGTCAGGCTTTGCACCTGCCATTGGAGCATCAGCGACCAGGAAAGATCCTCGTCTGGACCAGGTGCGGTAAAGCCCAGCACCAGTCCCACAGCGACGCCTACCGCCAGGAAGTAACGCCAGGGGGGCACCTGTCCAAGCTTAAATTGCCCGTTCATACAAAAAGCCGCCAGCTCGTACATTGCCGTGAGCGATGTCTGTACACAGTCGTAATAATGGTCACATCAACCATGGAGATACTTTATGAAACATATACGTCTTTGTTTTGCCATTGTCTTACTTTCAGGCACATTGTCGGCACATGCGGAATCAGGCTGGTACGTAAAACCCTACACGGGATATAGCAGTCTTTCGGACACCTCCGGAGACAGGCTGGATGTAGTCTCTCAGCCGGTCGACGTGGATCTTTCTGGTGGTTTCCTGGCCGGCCTGGGCGTGGGTTACTTGTATGGCAACAACTGGACCGCTGAGATTGCGTGGGAGTACCGTTCGAACGACAGCGAGACCAGTTACGCCGATGGTACCCGGTTTAACGATGGAAACTACGCCTCAAACATCTTTTATCTCAATGGCTATTACCTGTTTGAACCGCGAGGGAACTGGCAACCTTACCTTGGAGCCGGTATCGGATGGGTACAGGAAATTGATATCGACCTTGAGGGGCTCGGACCCGAACAATCCTTCTCGGGAGACGGGGATGTGGCATTGCAAATCATGGGTGGCGTGCACTACAAATTCAGTGATCGCTGGTTGATCAATGGGGAATTGCGTTACAGCCGAATCTCGGGAGTGGATCTTGACGCTGAGGCGGGCGCGGTTGGATCTATTGAAGACCTCGATTATGACCCTTTATCGATATCCGTCGGTTTAACCTATCGTTTCTAACCGACAGCGATGATATCCGGTCCGTTATTGCGGGGGGTTGAATCCTCGCAGTTACGGACCGTTTCCGCGACCTGGTACATCGGCTGCTTCAGCATTTCCTTGAGCTCATCGCTTGCACCAATACGCTCGAGTGCCTCATCCATACAGGCGAGCCACTGGTCTCTCTCTTTTGGACCAATCCTGAACGGTTCGTGTGGCTCTGTCAGGCAGACGGTGCCCTTAATAGCGAGGTAAACAGGCGGGCCGCCCATCCATTGCGTCAAGTATGCCGCCAGCATGCGTTTTACATGGTCGAGATTCTCTGAGTGCATGGCCCTGATATCTGCAGCCAAAGGCAGTTCATCCATCGCGTCATAAAAGGCACTAGCCAGGTTCTTGATGCCCTGGTCGCCCAGGATTTCGTACGGTGTCTGGGGTATTTCTTCTGTCATGGGCCGAAGTTTAAAGCAAAAAACAGGCGGATGTGTCGGTTTCTGGCGTATGTTACTGTCTCTGGCTTTGCGGGCAACTGTATTGCTGCAATGGGAGGAAAAAAGTGAAAGAAGAATCGATATTTATTACCGGCGCCGGCAGCGGCATGGGGCAGCTGGCTGCCCGGACCTTCGCCGAGCAGGGTTATCCGGTTGCTGCGGTTGATGTGAACGAGAAGGGACTGCTTGAGACAGCCGAGAACCACCAGAATATTCGCACCTTCAATACCGACGTTACTGACTTCGCGGCCGTGCAGCAGGTGGTTGATGAAACGGAGGCGAAGCTCGGCCCTATCAGGCGGGTCTACAATGCCGCGGCGATCATGCCGCTGGGCAAGGTTGTTGACCAGGACGTCGAGGTGTTTCACCGCGTGATGGATATCAACTACAACGGTGTGGTGAACGTCAGCAAAGCGGTCATGCCCAAATTGCTTGAGAGAAATTCCGGTGAGCTGGTGAATTTTGCGTCGCTTGCCGGGTGGATGCCGATTCTCTACATGGCAGCGTATAACGCCAGCAAATTTGCTGTGGTTGCCTTTACCGAGGTGCTCGCGCACGAGCACAAGGACAGTAATGTGAAAGTGTTGTGTGTGTGCCCGCCACCCGTAAAAACACCACTTCTGGACCAGGCCCGGGATACAGTCTGGCCCAAGGTCTTTGACCAGGGTGAGCACATTGAAGCAACTGATGTGCTGGAGGCCATCAACAAGGCAGTCGCTGACGACGAATTGTTTGTGTTTCCCGGTAAGCGAACCCGCATGGTGCAGCGTATGAGAAGGTGGTTCCCGAACCTTATCTGGAAAAACGTACACGAGACTGAAGGTTTCTAATATCCAAGTATTGAATGGAGTTATCAAATGGGTGATTTAAAGCTGGGGTTGCAACTGGGTTACTGGGGTGCAGGCCCCAACCCGAAGATGGTTGAGATGGCCCAGGAAGCAGAAAAGCTGGGTTATGACGCGGTGTTCACGGCAGAAGCCTGGGGCTCTGATGTCTTCACGCCGTTAGCCTGGATTGGCGCGCATACGCAGCGCATTCGCCTCGGAACCGGTATCGCGCAACTCTCGGCGCGAGCACCGACAGCCACGGCAATGGCCGCCATGACTCTGGATCACCTGTCCGGTGGCCGCATGATCCTGGGGCTCGGGGTCTCTGGTCCCCAGGTGGTCGAAGGCTGGTATGGCCAGCCGTTTGGCAAGCCCCTGGCCAGGACGCGGGAATACATCAACATTATCCGCCAGGTGCTGGCGCGAAAAGAACCTGTGAGCAACGACGGTGAACATTATCCGCTGCCATACACCGGCGAAGGCTCCTGGGGTCTCGGTAAGCCGCTCAAGTCGATTGTCCATCCCCTGCGCGAAGACCTGCCGATTTTCCTCGGCGCGGAAGGGCCAAAGAATGTAGCCATGACCGCCGAGATTGCGGACGGCTGGTTGCCACTTTACTACTCGCCTTACCGCCAGGAAGTCTATGCAGATCAGCTCAAGGGTGCGAAGCCTGGTTTCGAAATCATGCAGGGCATGCCGGTCATTATTAATGATGATATTGAAGAGGCCGTTGTTCCCCTGAAGCACAGCCTGGCTCTTTACATTGGTGGTATGGGTGCGAAAGACCGGAACTTCCACAACGAACTCGTCAAGCGAATGGGTTTCGAGGAAGAAGCTGAGAAGATCCAGGATCTTTTCCTGGCTGGAAAAAAAGACGAGGCCGCGCGGGCAGTACCCACACAGCTTGCCGATGAAATTGCGCTGGTCGGTTCCGTTGATCGCATCAAGGATCGGCTCAATGCCTGGCGGGAAACGCCGGTAACCTCACTGCTGGTCTCCACGCAAAGCAAGGATGAACTGCGCACCTTCGCTGAGCTGGTGCTTGGTTGATTTGGCGCTGATGAGTGATTTCCCCGTCGTGCTGGAGTTTCCCGGCGGGGAAGTCGATGCCTGGCTTGCGGGGACTGCAGGCAATATCGAGAAAGCGCTGGATGATGCTGGTGCTGTGCTGCTGCGCGGCTTGCCTGTTGCCAGTGCCCGGGAGTTCGATGATGTCGTCGCTGTGTTTGATCTGCCCGTCTTTTCCTATGAAGAATCCCTGTCCAATGCGG
>JADHNI010000096.1 GCA_016779585.1 Pseudomonadales bacterium | reverse complement strand
ACCTGCAATCAGGGATCGCCCACGCCGACATTCTCTATGTCACACGAACGCAGGAAGAACGGTTTCCTTCACAGGAGGAGGCTGATCGCTATAAGGGCCTGTTCCGCCTGAACCAGTCCATCTATACCGAATTCTGTGAACCCAACACCGTGATCATGCATCCCCTGCCCCGCGACAGCCGCGGAGATGCCAGGGAACTGGATGACGATCTCAATGAAAACCCCAATCTTGCGATCTTCCGCCAGACCGATAACGGCGTTGTGATTCGCATGGCACTCTTTGCGCTCATTCTTGATGTTGCTGACAAGGTTGAGGACTCGGCCAGGGAAGTGCCCTGGTACACAGAAGGCCGATTCAGGAGCTAGACCCCGCCGGTAGGTTCCCCTATCCTGCTGTCACAACAATCCCCTGAACATCAATTGCAGGAGCACACATGATCTACGACAGTATCCTGGACACTATTGGCAATACACCGGTTGTCAGGCTGAACCGTATCGCCCCCGCCAACCAGAACATTTACGTCAAGGTCGAGGCTTTTAATCCACTGGCATCCGTTAAGGACCGGCTGGCTATTGCCATCATTGAAGACGCAGAACGACGTGGCGAACTAAAACCCGGGCAGACCGTTGTCGAGGCAACTTCCGGCAATACAGGTATTGCTCTTGCGATGGTCTGCGCAGCAAAGGGATATCCATTTGTTGCCACAATGGTTGAAACCTTTTCCATTGAACGGCGCAAGATCATGAAAGCGCTTGGCGCCAGAGTCATTCTGACCCCGGCCGCTGAACGAGGCTCCGGAATGGTACGTCGCGCCCAGGAACTCGCAGACCAACATGGCTGGTTCCTGGCACGCCAGTTTGAGAATGAAGCGAATCCGGCGTATCACCGGAATACCACCGGCCCGGAGATACTGCGCGATTTTGCTGGCAAGAACCTCGATTACTTCGTCAGCGGCTGGGGAACCGGCGGCACCATGACCGGCGCAGGTGAGATCATCAAGGTGGCCAGGCCTGACACGAAGGTGGTCATCGCTGAACCTGAAAATGCGACCATGCTCGCCGGTGGCGAGTGGTCCCCTCACAAAATCCAGGGCTGGACACCGGACTTCATTCCCGGTGTGCTGAACAAAGACATCGCAGACGAAATAGTGCCCGTCGGGGACGATGAATCGATGGCAACATCACATCGCCTGGCCAGGGAGGAAGGTATTTTTGTTGGTATCTCGGCTGGCGCTACACTGACAGCGGCAATGAAAGTTGCTGAACGCGCCCCCGACAACAGCACCTTCTGTGTCATGTTGCCGGATACCGGCGAACGCTACCTGTCCTCGCCACTGTTCGAGAGCATTACCGAAGAATCTGACGACGAGTGGCTGGCGACCCTGTAGCTTCTCCGAGGGAAGTCCACGAGTTTCAGTATCGTGTTCAGGACATCATTGTGATGTACCTGTACACGATACCCAGGACACCCTTTTTTCTTTCTTTCCTGGCACTCATTTACGTGATGTTCCTGTTGTTTCTGGCACGCCAGGAATCAGAAATCCCTTTCTTTGTGTCTGCGATTCTACCGACACTGGGATGTGCGCTTATCGGCATTGTTATACCAACAGTCACAGCGCTCTTCTCTGAGACGGTGAAGAGTCGTCGAGTTGTCGAAGTGAACGAGGGAGGCCTGAATGTCACGGTTGCTGACCAGCTAACGCCTGTCCCCTGGGACCAGGTGAAATCAGTCAGGAAGGTTGTCGGCAGAACTTTCCTGAAGCTTAAAAACGGCTCCTACCTGATGCTCCCCCAAGGGGTAGAAATAAAAAAGCCCGCATAAAGCGGGCTTTTTATATACGTCTACCTGGCGGCATTACCCACGAGACTCAACAGGTCCCACACGAACGAACCAAGTAACGCTGAAGGCTCCTCTCGCGAGGAATTCCGTTTTACAACATCCCGTCCAGTTCGGGGACTGCTTTGAACAGATCCGCGACAAGACCGTAGTCAGCCACCTGGAAAATCGGCGCGTCTTCGTCCTTGTTGATGGCCACAATGACCTTACTGTCCTTCATACCAGCCAGGTGCTGGATAGCTCCGCTGATACCCACCGCGATATAGAGGTCAGGGGCAACAATCTTGCCGGTCTGGCCAACCTGCATATCATTGGGCACAAAGCCGGCATCTACCGCTGCACGTGATGCGCCGATGGCAGCACCAAGTTTGTCAGCAACTGTTTCAAGCAATGAGAAGTTCTCGCCGTTCTGCATGCCGCGACCACCGGAAATAATGATGGAAGCCGCCGTCAATTCAGGACGGTCAAGTTTAACAATCTCTTCTTTCTCCCAGGTGGTAAGGCCTGTGTCCTGGACGCTGTCGAGACTTTCAACGGCTGCGCTGCCACCTTCGGCCGCAACACCATCAAAAGCTGTTCCACGAACGGTGATGACCTTGATGGCATCGCTGGACTGGACAGTGGCAATAGCATTACCAGCGTAGATTGGACGCTCAAATGTGTCTTCGCTCACTACACCGGAGATATCTGAAATCTGTGCCACATCCAGCAGTGCCGCCGCACGAGGCATGAAGTTTTTACCGGCGCTGGTGGTCGGCGCCAGGATGTGGGAGTAGTTGCCACCGATCTCAGCAATCAGGGCTGCTACATTTTCTGCAACCGCATGGTCGTAAGCCGCATTATCTGCAACCAAAACCTTGCTGACACCAGCGATCTTTGAAGCAGCCTCACCTGCTGCACCACAGCCGGAGCCCGCTACCAGGACTTCAATGTCGCCACCAATGGCCTGGGCCGCAGCAACCGTAACCAGCGTCGGCGCCTTGATGGATTCGTTGTCGTGTTCCGCTACTACTAGAATACTCATGAGATCACCTTCGCTTCGTTCTTGAGTTTATCGACCAGTTCTTCAACGGTCTCAACAATGATGCCCGCCTGACGTTCTGCCGGAGGTGACACCTTAAGTGTGGTCACGCGAGGCGTCACGTCAACACCCAGGTCTTCCGGGGTGAAGGTATCAATCGGCTTCTTCTTCGCCTTCATAATGTTTGGCAGCGATGCGTAACGCGGTTCGTTCAGGCGCAGGTCTGTTGTAACAACCGCAGGCAGCTTAACGCTGATGGTTTCAAGACCACCGTCAACCTCACGGGTAACTGTCGCCGTGCCGTCGCCCAGTTCAAGTTCAGATGCGAACGTTGCCTGGGAAAGGCCACAGAGAGCAGCCAGCATCTGGCCGGTCTGGTTGTTGTCACCATCAATGGCCTGCTTGCCGGTAATAATGAGACCAGGTTGTTCCTTGTCGACAATCGCTTTCAGGGCTTTTGCAATGCCGAGCGGCTGGACGTCCACGTCGGTCTCAACCAGGATGCCGCGATCGGCGCCCAGTGCGAGAGCTGTTCGGATCTGCTCCTGGGCAGATCCCGGGCCAATGGAGACCACAACCACTTCATCAGCCTTACCGGCTTCCTTGAGACGAACCGCCTCTTCGATGGCAATTTCATCGAATGGGTTGACGGACATCTTCACGTTATTCAGGTCGACGCCGGAGTTGTCGGACAATACACGTATGTTCACGTTGTAATCGACAACACGCTTGGCTGTTACAAGAACTTTCATGTAATTCCTCGTTTCGTGTTGTATTTAAATCTGTAGGAATGCTGAGAAGGCTCGTCTGAGCCGGTTCGGCAAGTTCAAAGGCGCGTATTCTGCCGGTAATCATCACCATAATCAATAGTGTGCATTGCACAAAACCTTTGAAATTTCTGTAAAATCAGAGGCTTATCGTGAAAGCATTTACAACAAAAATTGAGGGACATTTGCTTGGCCCGCCGCTTTCCTTAGAATAGCGGATTCTTTGCGTTAACCACCTTTTGAGGAGCACCCACATGGAAAGAGAATCCATGGAATTCGATATGGTCGTCGTCGGCGGCGGCCCGTCTGGTCTGTCGACCGCAATCCGATTTGCGCAGATGGCAGCAGAAGCCGGTGATGAGTTCACAGTGTGCCTCGTGGAGAAAGGTTCCGAGATTGGTGCCCACATTCTCTCGGGCGCAGTGTTTGAACCACGTGCACTGGACGAGCTGATTCCGGACTGGAAAGAACAGGGCGCACCAGTCAACAACCCGGTCACCGAAGATGACGTCTACTACCTGGTAGACCAGGAACAGGGTATGCGCATGCCCGGCATCTTTATTCCCCCTGCCCTGCACAATCCTTCCAGCAGTCACGCAATCAGCCTCGGCAACCTGTGCCGGTGGCTGGGCGAAAAGGCCGAGGAACTTGGTGTCATGCTGTTCCCGGGATTTGCTGCCAGCGAGGTTCTGTACAACGATGACGGATCCATCAAGGGTGTCGCTACCGGCGACATGGGCGTTGGCGCCGACGGTGAGCAGAAGCCTACCTTCCAGCCAGGTTATGAACTGCACGCCAAGTACACGGTTTTTGCAGAAGGCTGCCGCGGCCACCTGGGCAAACAGCTCATGGAAAAGTTTGACCTGCAGAAAGATTCTGATACCCAGCACTATGGCATTGGCTTCAAGGAAGTCTGGGAGATCGATCCTGAGAAACACGTGCCGGGCAAGGTACTGCATACGGTGGGCTGGCCCCTGGGCCACTTCCCGGGTGAAACCCTTGGTGGTTCCTACCTTTACCATATGGAAAACAACCAGGTAGTGCTTGGCCTTATCATTGACCTTGGATACAAGAATCCACATCTCAGCCCATTTGATGAATTCCAGCGCTGGAAACACCAGAAAACAATTCGCCAGTTCCTCGAAGGTGGCAAGCGTATTTCTTACGGCGCTCGCGCTGTCGTCAAAGGCGGTTACCAGGCTCTGCCAAAACTCACCATGCCAGGTGGTCTGCTGGTGGGCGACGATGCCGGATTCCTCAACAACCTGAAGCAGAAAGGCTCACACACCGCCATGAAATCCGGCATGCTGGCAGCGGAAGCTATCTACAACGCCGTGAAGTCAGGCTCGACTGGTGGTGAAGAACTGCACAGTTACGTTGAAGCTTACAAGGCTTCCTGGCTGCACGATGAGCTTTACACGGCTCGTAACATCATGCCACTGCAGCACAAACTCGGTCTGTTCCTCGGTGCTGCAGCAGCGTGGGTCGACCAGTACATCTTCCGGGGTCACCTGCCTTTTACCCTGAAAGATCCTGCACCGGATCACAGCAAACTTAAACTGGCCAGCAAGACTCGCAAACCGGACTATCCGAAGCCCGACGGTGTGCTCTCGTTTGACAAGCTGTCTTCCGTCTTCCTGACCGCCACCAACCACGAGGAAGACCAGCCCTGTCACCTTCAACTGAAGGATGAAAGCATTCCGATGAACAGCAACTACCCGCTGTACGATGAACCTGCCCAGCGTTACTGCCCGGCCGGTGTCTATGAGATCATTGAGGAAGAAGGCGGGGCAAAGCGTTTCCAGATCAACGCCCAGAACTGCATCCACTGCAAAACCTGTGACATCAAGGATCCGGCCCAGAACATCAACTGGGTGGTTCCTGAGGGTACCGGCGGCCCGAACTACGGCGCGATGTAGTACTGTGGTTTAGAATCAAATAATGTAATTCACCGCACTGTTATCCAGGCCGAGCGCATCAACCATGCCCTCGGCCTTTTTTTTGTCGCGGCTGTTACCCAGAAGCAGCACCTGGCTGGACAGTTCATCGAACTGTTTAACCAGAAGGTACTGTTCTGCCTGGTATTCCAGATGGCAGTGTTCCACCATATCCATGCGTTTCTCGAAGATGCCCCGGCAGCCGGGTAATCGCGCCATCAGGTCTGAATCATCCCTGATGATCGCCAACGGCCAGCGGACAGGTTTTCGATCCAGCTGCCAGGAACGCCTGTGAATCAACTCTGCATCCAGCGTGGTGCCTACAGCACACCTGAGATCCGCGCGGTACTCTTCAAGGTCCTTTTGACGCAGGAAGTAACCACCCGGGAAAGGTAACTCAATGATATTCAGGCAGTAGAAATACCAGTAGCCTTCCGACTCCGGTATCGGGATATCCCACTGGCACTGAGCGAAAACCGCTTTCTGCCAGCTCGCCACTTCCTCTCTTGAGATCGAGCCTGCAAGCAGGTCTTCAACAATCTTGAGGAGTCGATTTTTCCCCGGCGGCTCGACCAGCAGCATCAGGCTGGCATCATTGGGAATACGTCACCATCAGACAAGATGCAGAGCCAGTTTTCACCGGTTTCGGAATGGGCATTCTCCACCATGAGATTGGCCAGCTGGTAGTAAACATTTCTATTAAGGCGCGCCTCAAGGCCGCCCCGAATCATCACATAAGGTACCCACTGCTCACCTGCCTGCTGGATACGAAGCGGGTGCTCCCTGTTGATGGTCACCTGCTCACCTACATCCGTTGTCACCATCAGACGCTGCGCCTGCCCTTCCCCCTCGACTTCCATGAGGATGCCTTGAAAAGGCACGTCTTCCACCTGGATGCGACACTTTTCCACTGGTGTTACCAGGAAATAGTCATCTCCGTCCTTTCTTAGGACCGAGGAAAACAGCTTGATCAGGCGGGGTCGCTTTATCGGAGTGCCCTCGTACTGCCAGGTGCCATCCTGCTCAATGACGAGGTCGATATCTTTCTCATTCTCAGGCTGCCAGAGGTGCACCGGCGGCAAGCTTTTGTCCTGAACCTTCTCGAGTTCAGACAGCAATGAATACGGTAAGTCCAAAGCGGGTCCTGCGCAGAAACTAGGCTGCCAGCATACCCTCCTCGATGACAAAATCCACGACCCTGGACAAACCATCGGCAGACTTCAGGTTGGTAAAGATAAACGGTTTGTCCCCGCGAATCCTTTTTGCGTCTCTGTCCATGACATCCAGGTCAGCCCCAACAATCGGGGCCAGGTCAGTCTTATTGATAATAAGCAGGTCCGACTTGGTGATGCCCGGGCCACCTTTCCTTGGAATCTTGTCCCCGGCAGAAACGTCAATGACATACAGCGTCAGGTCTGAAAGTTCCGGAGAAAACGTCGCAGCGAGGTTATCACCGCCACTTTCGATCATAATCATGTCCAGGTCAGGGAAACGCTGGCGCAGGTCATCCACAGCATTGAGGTTCATGGAAGCATCTTCACGTATGGCTGTATGGGGACAACCGCCGGTTTCAACACCGACAATTCGATCCGGAGTCAACGCCTCATGCCGAAGCAGGAACTCGGCGTCTTCACGGGTATAGATATCATTGGTAATGACAGCGAGGTTAAACCGGTTGCGCATTTCCATACACAGCGCCCGAACCAGCGCTGTTTTGCCAGAGCCCACAGGCCCCCCAATACCCAGCCTGAGTGGCGGCTTTTTTGTTTCGTTAGCAGGTGCTTCGCTCATAATACCTCGCTCGTCTTCAATGTGCTCAAGACCGGTACAGCCTTGCTTCCAGTGTTTCATGCTGGGCCGACAAGAGCCCCAGCATCGGCAATGACAGGCCGAAACGCCAGTCTCCGTCTGCGCTGTCCCCCGCGATTTCCAATGCGCTCTCTATGCAGCCATCAATGCCAGCAAGCAACTCTCCCAGTATTTGCTGTGCTTCAGTCTGGCCGAGGGGCACAGACTTGGTAGCCGCCGCGACCTGGTTCTCCAGCCAGCTGTAACAGTAACCCGCTGCAAGGTCAGACGCCGGAATCTGCCAGTTGGCTCCAGCCACTGCAAACAGCACTACAAAACTGGGGGACTGGCAGCCTGGGTGTGGTTCGCCAAGGTTGCCGAGCAATCTCTGCAACGAACGCCCCATGTCAACGTCTTCCAGTAACAGCTCCGCAGACTCCCGACTGGCCTGCAGGTATTCGTTCAATCGATCCAGCGTATCCGAATCCTGCTCACGCCAGGCAGACTCAGCAAGAAAGAGAGCCGGCAGATCCAGGTGGCAAATGTTCATCTGCAATATGCCCTGGACCCACGCCCTCGTTGACTGGCTGTCATGAACATAACCACGGGCAATCGCTGACTCCAGGCCTCCGGAGTATGCATAGGCACCAACAGGTAATGCCTGCGAACACAATTGCAGCAAACGTGTGGCATTAATGGTCATGGGAGTGGCTATCAGAATGATTATCTGAATGACTATGTGAGTGACCATGATAGGCACCATCTTCCGGCTGGAATGGCAAATCACAGTGCGCAACCCGGGCACCGAGCCCCTTAACCATGTCATCCAGCACATAATCAGGCTGGTACAGCAACTGGTCCTGCCTGACCGCCAGCGCGACATGCCGGTTCCCCAGGTGGTAGGCAACTCTCATCAGGAGCCATGGGTCATCGGCTGTCACCTGTGAAACCGGTTCCGGCGCAGCCTGCACCAGGTAGACCACACCGTTCTCAGCCTTCAGGCAATCCCCGTGTCGCAGGAACTCTCCCTGGCCAAAGAACCAGGCAACTTCATTGCCGTCACTCGCAACCGCCTTGCCTCGACTCCGGGTTCTGCTCTCGAAATCCAGGGAAACCGTTGCATCGGTTGCCTCGACAGCTGCGGTTTTTGAAAAACACTCAACGCGCATGGTTATTTCACAACAACGCTAGAACAGGGAATAACGCTGGGCAAGTGGTAACACCTCTGCCGGCTCACAGGTCAGAAGCTCCCCGTCCGCCCGGACTTCATAAGTTTCGGGATCCACTTCCATATTTGGCTGCCAGGTGTTGTGGATCATGTCAGCCTTGGTGACAGACCGGCAGCCTTTTACAGCAGCAGTCGTTTTTGCCAGGCCCAGGTCATTGCCTGCCTCCTGGAAGGCCTGGCTGACGAAAGTCAGCGAGGTCGTCTCTCGAGCCCTGCCGAAAGCACCAAACATCGGCCGGTAGTGAACGGGCTGAGGTGTGGGTATGGACGCATTCGGGTCACCCATGGGCGCAGCGGCAATCATGCCACCCTTGATAATCATCGCGGGTTTGATGCCAAAGAAGGCTGGCTTCCAAAGCACCAGATCCGCCAGCTTGCCAGCCTCAATAGAACCCACTTCGTGCGCAATTCCGTGTGATATCGCCGGGTTAATCGTGTACTTGGCGATGTAACGTTTCACCCTGAAATTGTCAGCACCAGAATCTTCCGGCAGGAAGCCTCTCTGAACTTTCATCTTGTGTGCTGTTTGCCAGGTTCGGCAGATGACCTCACCTACCCTGCCCATGGCCTGCGAATCAGAAGCGATCATCGAAAAGGCGCCCAGATCATGCAGGATATCTTCTGCAGCGATGGTTTCCTTGCGAATCCTGGAATCAGCGAACGCCACATCTTCTGGAATATTAGGGTCCAGGTGGTGGCAGACCATCAGCATATCCAGGTGTTCGTCTACCGTATTCACCGTGTAGGGGCGCGTCGGGTTCGTGGACGATGGCAGAACATTGGGTAATCCGCAGGCACGAATAATATCCGGCGCATGACCGCCACCTGCACCTTCCGTATGAAAGGTGTGGAGAGTGCGCCCCTTGAATGCAGCAATGGTGTCTTCCACGAAACCTGATTCGTTCAGCGTGTCTGTATGAATCGCCACCTGAATATCAAAGCGTTCCGCAACATCCAGGCAGTTATCGATCGCGACAGGGGTTGTACCCCAGTCCTCATGAAGCTTAAGCCCCATTGCACCTGCTGCGATCTGTTCGTCCAGCGGCAACGGCAGGCTCGCATTTCCCTTGCCCATGAAACCCAGGTTCATGGGGAACTCATCCGCGGCCTGGAGCATCTTGCCAATGTGCCAGGCACCCGGAGTACAGGTCGTCGCATTGGTTCCTGTTGCGGGTCCGGTGCCACCACCCAGCATGGTCGTAACACCGCTCATCAAAGCTTCTTCAATCTGTTGCGGGCAAATAAAATGGATATGTGCATCGATACCACCTGCTGTCAGGATCATGCCTTCGCCGGCGATCGCTTCGGTACCGGGACCGACAACGATATCGACACCGGGTTGAGTATCAGGATTACCGGCTTTACCCATCCTGAAAATTCGTCCTTCCTTGATGCCGACATCGGCCTTGACGATGCCCCAGTGGTCGAGAATCAGCGCATTGGTGATGACCGTATCAACGACCTCTGCTCCCGGCCCCTGGCTCTGGCCCATGCCATCACGAATGACCTTGCCGCCCCCAAACTTGACTTCGTCTCCGTAGACCGTGAAATCCTGCTCTACCCTGACAAAGAGCTCTGTATCCGCGAGGCGAACCTTGTCCCCGGTCGTCGGGCCAAACATGTCCGTGTAGGCTTTGCGCGATATTGTCGTCATCAGTTCTGCCCCAGCTTGCCCATAACTTCACCCCGGAAACCGTAAATGTTCCGTTCGCCGGCAAAGGCGACCAGTTCAACCGTTCGGCTGGCTCCAGGCTCGAAACGTACGGCAGTGCCTGCAGGAATATTCAGTCGATATCCTTTTGCCCGAACCCGATCAAACGACAGTGCCGGATTGGTTTCAGCAAAGTGGTAGTGGGACCCAACCTGTATCGGTCGGTCGCCTGTGTTGGACACCGCAAGTTCTATAGTTTCGCGACCGGCGTTGAGCTCGATGTCACCGTCAGCAAGGATGTATTCTCCTGGTTTCATGGCTGTTCCTCACTCATACAATCGGTTCATGGACAGTCACCAGCTTGGTACCGTCCGGGAAAGTCGCTTCTACCTGGATCTCGTGCAGCATTTCCGGCACGCCTTCCATCACGTCATCCGCACTGAGTATGGTTTTACCATGAGCCATCAGTTCCGCCACGGTTCGGCCGTCCCGCGCGCCCTCCATCACCTCTGCTGATATCAGGGCAACAGCCTCGGGGTAGTTAAGTTTTATGCCCCTCGCCTTGCGTCTTTCCGCGAGCAGCGCCGCGGTGAAAATCAGCAATTTGTCTTTATCCCTGGGACTCAGTTCCATGTCTTCTCCGTGCTTGTCCTGTTACTTCTACCAGATC
>JADHNI010000095.1 GCA_016779585.1 Pseudomonadales bacterium | reverse complement strand
CTGACCCGCAAAATGCTCCCTTGCCTTAAAAAGCGGTAGAAGTTCAGACGAAGCACCCACTTTAATGATGCGTCCATCGTCGATAATAACAACCCCATCTCGAATCACGGTGTTGTCGCTATCCATGGTGACCACATAATCGCCCTGAACCACCAGGTCAACGGTCGAGACATCCCCCGCGCAAGGCATGGCAAGCGAGAACAGCGCGAGCAGACACAATAGTTCGCTTGTGTTCTTCAATTTTCACCCCCACGCCACGGTTCCATGGCATTGTGTTTCGGCAGATCCCAGATAAACCGACCGCTTTTCCCTTCAACTTCATGTTGCTGAAAGAAATCAGTCAGTGCATTGCGAAGATAAGATTGCTGAGCAACGGAAGGAGGCTGAACGGGCTTTCTTTCACCCATGGGATGAACAAGGTCAAACCAAACCTCTTCGGGTGGTTCCTCATGGGCACGAGCATAGTACTGTACGAGCTTCCACCGACCATCGTGAATCATTCTTGCGTTGCCCATCTCAGATATCTGGAAGTCACGGAATCGTAAAAGTCGTTGTCCCGAAAGCAGCGGCACAAGACTCTTCCCTGGGCCTGAATATTGGTTCAATGCATCTTCCGCTCCGACTATTTCCAAAAGCGTCGGAAAGAGATCATAGAGATTAACGAAGTCATTGCGCACCTGACCGGGCGAAACATGACGTTCGGGGCCATATACAACGAGAGGTATGTTAATCGACTGTTGGTAGAAATTCTGTGGTCGGGTTGCATTGGCTTTCCCGTAGAGACCGTACTGACCGGTCAGATGGCCATGATCCGAAGTGAAGACAATCAGGGTGTCTTCAAGCAACCCTCGCCCCGTCAGCGCATCCATTAAGCGTCCGACCTGCTCGTCTACGAGTGATACAGCTGCAAGGTACTGAGCCAGTTTTTCTATATGCTCAGTTGAATCCGCTGGATCAGATGACCGGGTAAACATACTGGAGGTATCGCCTGCGGCGACAATATCTGAAGCAATCACTCGATACGGTTCAACCAGCCGTTCGGGTAAACCCGAAAAAGGGAAATGCGGCTCAACGAAGTTTACGAAGGCCGCAAAGGGCGCATCTTTATCTTCATCGATAAAGCGAATAGCTTCTTCTGACAAAAATCTAGCTTGAACACCTGTATGGGTGATTGCCTCACCATCGAGTGAGAAATGAACCGTCCCGGAATGCTGGTATTGGTTGATCCAGCCGACCTCCCGTTCATCATAGGTCAACCAGCGATCATATCCCCGAACAGGCTTCCAGCCTTCAGTTGATGCATGCCACTTTCCGAAAAGGCCAACCCGGTACCCTTCATTCGCAAGCACCTCAGAAATCAAGAGCTCCCCGTCCAACCAGGTCTTGGATGTTGAATCTTTGTCGGAAAGGAAATCATGAACACCGTGCTGCGAAGCGGTTTTTCCCGTCAGAAAACTCGCCCGGGCAGCTGAGCACACCGGCGTCGGTGCAATGGCCTGATCAAACCGAACACCCTTCGACGCAAGATAAGCAAGATTGGGCGTGTTGATGCGCGGATCATAATCTTGAAGCGCCCAACGCCCCTGGTCATCCGTCATTACAACTAGCAGATTGAGATTATCAGCCAAAGCCACAGAAGCACCAAAGCTGATGACTACCGAAAACAAAAGAGTACTCGCTGTTTTAGCAAAATTTTTCATCTTATCGCTCAATGATCCCCTGCTGCCCATGGATAACTTCAAACACTTTCGTGTCTTCAACCTTGGCGTCATGGCGGGTCGCATCACCAACCGCCCGGTATCGCACACGCCAGGAAGAAGCCGTGACGTCGTGTAAAAGGTAACCTCGTTTTGTTCCGTCATAGTAGGAAACGTGAGGATTTTTAGCGAGATTCTGAGCAATTGGCTCAGAAAGCGGTTGTGGCCAGTTCGCGGATATCGAGGAGCTGACAAACTCTTCGGCGGGCACCTTGTCCGCTGTATCTGTAACCTTGTGGCCATCCATTGCCCAGAATGAATGCAAGTCACCGCTCAGAATTAACGCATGTCCTGCGTCAGCATCTTGAATAGCCTGCGCCAGGCGCCGGCGGTTAGCTGGATATGCATCCCATGATCCGATGTAGCCGAAGTCTTCGCCGCCAACATCAACCCGATACGGCAGTACGGGGCCTGATGAGGCAATGACATTCCATTGCGCCCGATTCTCTCGAATCGACTGATAGAGTGCCTTTTCCTGCTCCTGCCCCAACATCGTGCGGCCTTCTTCTAACAAAGCGCCACACCTTTCCCGGTAGTTGCTGAAACCTACGGCTTTGTCCAGATTATCAAGGCACAGATCCCTCTTGTCCCTAAACTGCCTTGTATCCAGCATATTGATCTGCAGCAGGTCCCCTGCATTGATCAACCTGACAAGGTGAAACTCGTTGGGTGATCCCAGGCGATAGCCTCGCACTGGCATATGTTCATACCATGCCTGGTATGCAGCGGCGCGCAGATCGTATTGTTCCGGGTTGTTGTCTTCGATGGCATCGTGGTTATCAATCACCGTGAAAAAAGGCAGCCTGGCGTGGGCTGCTTGCAGGTATCTATCGGTCTTGTAAAGGGCATGCCGTCGCCGGAAGTCCTCAAGCGACCTGGGGGCCTCTTCGCGATCATGCCGGCGAAAGGTCTCCCCAAAAGAGGTGTCGTAAATATAGTCACCCAGGTGAACAACGAAATCAGGATCATCCTCCAAGATATGCTTGTAGGCGACAAAGTAACCATGCGTATAGTTCTGACAGGATGTGGTAACAAACCTCATGGAGGGAACATTTCCAACCGGCAGGGTTCGCGTTCGACCTATCGTCGAAACCTCGCCTTCTGTATAGAAGCGGTACCAGTACTCCGTGCCTGGAAGCAGACCCTGGACGTCCACATGAACAGAGTGCCCGAGCATATGTGAGGCATTGGCCTCACCGCGCTGGACGACGTCCTTCATTTTAGGATCACGGGCCAGTTCCCACGCAACCTTTAAATCCGTTTCGCCCAAACCTCCATTATCCTGCATGAGGTCGGCAACAAGTCTCGTCCAGAGCACTGTTGATCCAGACGTCATGTCTCCAGAGGCAACTCCGAGTGGGAACAGGCCGTTTTTCTTACCAATCGCCCACTTCGGCCACGAATAAGAGGCAAGGCCCGCCAATGATCCTGCCAGAAAATGTCTTCGATGCATGACTGTTTTCTCTTGTACGCCAGCGCCAATAATAGTTCAGTTGGATCGCATTTGGGTTAAACTGTTGTAGTGCACGATAAGCACATAATCCGTAATTAACCTATTTCAACTATCGTCCATTGGGAGAGCAAATGTCTGCGATAACCAAGCTTTCGAAAAAAAGTGGCGTTCTGGCGCTCGGCATAGTGATGGCGGCGCCTGTTTATTCGGCCAGCGATGTACTAGAAGAGATTGTCGTCACGGCGCAAAAACGTGAGGAAAACATTCAGGAAGTACCGATTTCTATTACGAGGATGGCCGGGGATCGACTCAATGCACGATTTTCCGGTGGCGAAGACATCCTGGCACTGGCCAGTGCCGCACCCGGCCTCCATGTAGAAAGCTCAAACGGCCGACTGGCACCCCGTTTTTACATGCGCGGCCTTGGCAACGCTGACTTTACACAGGCGGCCTCGCAGCCAGTGTCTATCGTTTTTGATGACGTTCCCATGGAAAAAGCAGCACTAAAGTCCTTTCCTCTTTTCGATATGGACGACATTGAAATTCTGCGCGGCCCCCAGGGAACACTCTTCGGTCGCAATACAACCGCAGGCATCATCAAGGTTGATACCAAAAAACCAACGGAAGAAACAGAAGGCTACATAAAAGGTTCCGCCGGAACTTACACGACCTATAATCTCGAGGGCGCTATCGGCGGCTCACTGATCGAAGACACCCTGATGGCACGTGTTTCATTCCTGCATCAGAATCGCGAAGACTGGATCGATAATGGTTTCACCGGTGAAGACGAGTTTACCGGCGGCCACGACATCACGGCGATGCGCCTGCAGTTTCTCTGGACACCGTCAGAAAACGTAGACGTACTGCTCATGCATCAAAGACAGGACGCTGATGGCTCAGCCAGTGCATTCAGAGCCAACATCCTGAGTTCGGGCAGCAACAGCCTCAATGATAACTTCGACCGCGAAACTGTTTTCTTTGATGGCGGCGACGGCAACCCTGCTTACATCAAGTCGCACGGTACCACGTTGAAGGTAGACTGGGACCTTGGCGACTACACCATCACATCCATTACTTCCTACCAGGATGTCTATGACCGTTTTGGTCGGGGAGACATTGACGGTGGCTTTGGGTGCCTGTTTACCTGCTCCGGCCCCGCAGGACCCAGCTCTGAACCCTTTAACCCGTTTGCCTCACCGTTTGTTGTGAACGTGGACACTGGAAGTGATATTGAGATGGATCAGTTCACGCAGGAACTACGAATCGCCAGCAATTTTGACGGCGCATTCAACTACCAGGCTGGCTTCTTCTATTTCAAGGATGAGTTTTACGGTAACGCGCAGGCACAGAGTGCTGGCGCCACAGAGTTCACCACAGGCTCAACATCTGAAATCGAAAATACAACCTGGGCAATCTTCGGTCAGGGTTCTTATCAGTTCAGCGAGGAGCTTGAACTGATTTTCGGTATCCGTTACACCGATGACGAAAAAGACGCTCAACACATTCGATTCACGCCTGCACCTGCTCCACTCGCACCGATAAGTCTCGATGATGACAACGTCAGCTGGGACCTTGCCCTTTCATACGCTCTGACTGATACAGGGCAGCTCTATGCACGCGCAGCATCAGGCTTCAGAGCGCCGACAGTACAGGACAGGCTTGAAGATGACCCGACTGCAACTACCGCTGACTCAGAAACGATCCTTTCATGGGAAGTCGGCTATAAGGCACTGCTGGACCGGGCACGCTTCAATGTAGCCGCGTTCTACTACACGGTTGATGACATGCAGTTGACGGCGGTAGGTGGAGCCAACAACTCAACCACATTGCTTAACGCTGACGAGGGCGTTGGCTACGGTATTGAGTTTGAAATGGACTACGTGATCACTGAGAATCTTGTGATTTCCGGCGGCTATGGTTACAACAAGACTGAAGTGAACGACAGCGAATTGTCACTGCCTCCTTGCGGTTCCGGACTCTGCACAGTGACAGATCCGCTCGACGCCAATGGCTTCGCGCTCATCGACGGAAACCCATTCCAGCATGCTCCTGAATGGACACTCAATCTTGAACTTGACTATACAATGCCTCTCAAAAGCGGCAATGAGTTGTACTTCTTCACCGACTGGAAATGGAAAGGTGAAACCAATGACTTCCTGTACGAACAGGTGGAATGGACAACAGATACCCAGTTTGAGGGAGGCCTGAGACTCGGCTATCGTGATCTTGCTAACAACTTTGAGATTGGTCTTTTCGGCCGAAACATCACTGATGAAGAAAACGTCATTGGTGGTATCGATTTCGCCAACCTGCTGGGTTACGTCAACCAGCCAAGAATCTGGGGTGCAGAAGCATCAATGAGGTTCTAGAACCGGATTCCGGGGTAAACCAAAAAAGGGGCGACCATCGGTCGCCCCTTTTTTTACCCAAATTAAGGTCGTCAGCAGCCATTGAGGTGTAAGACTGATGTTACTATCGTCGCCAATGAGAAAAGCTCTTACCATCCTTCTCGCCGCGATACTCTCTATCGGTTGTCATGCTGATGATCGTCCAAACGTGATTATCTTCCTGGCAGATGATCTTGGGTACGGTGACCTGAGCATTTATGGCGCGAAGCAGATCAGCACGCCAAACATAGACCGCCTCGCCGATGAGGGTATCAGGTTGACCAGCTTCTATGCTCAACCAATCTGCGGCCCATCAAGAGCAGCTCTCCTCACCGGCGCATATCCGCTGCGAGTGGCTGAGCCGGGAAACAAAAAACATCCCAATACCATACCCCATGCAAAGGAAGTCCTTTTACCCGAGGTGCTACAGTCTGCTGGTTATCGTACTGCCATAATCGGAAAGTGGCATCTCGCTGGCGAGGGCGAAAAAGCCTGGGAATTTGCGCCTCCACCCTCACCTCTACCGGATCACCCTGGCGGTCTTGGCCCCTTCAAGCCAGAACTTATGCCAAATCAACAAGGCTTCGAAATTTTCTTCGGCACACCCATGCACAATGGTATTTCTCGCGAGGTCGACAACCGTCGATTCACGATTGAACTGATGCGAAACGGCCAAGTGATCGAAAGTCCGACTGACAACAACCTACTCACGTCAAAGTACACAAAAGAAGCTATCAGCTTTCTTCGATCTGAGGATAACCGCCCATTTTTTCTATTGCTTTCTTACAACGCACCACATACCCCGCTAGGCGTACATCCCGATTTTGAAGGCAAGTCACAAAAAGGGCGCTACGGTGATGCGGTCGAAGAGCTCGACTTCAGCGTCGGCGAGATAACGAAGGCATTGGACCTCGCAGGTAAAGCGGACAACACTCTGATTGTATTCCTGTCTGACAATGGTCCGGAAACTCGAACCGTTCTTGGTAGCGACATCGGAAGCACAGGCCACTTTCGTGGTGGAAAATATTCAAACTGGGAAGGTGGTGTTAGAGTTCCTGCCATCTGGTGGTGGCCAGACAGGATTCCTGCCGACAAGAGCATCAATGCGCTCACCACTATCATGGATATCTACCCGACACTGGCTCACCTGACTGGAGCCGCTCTACCTGACCAGGAGATGGATGGTCACAACATCCTGCCACTGCTGAGAGAGCCGGACAGTGCCGACAGCCCTTATGATGTTTACTACTATCATATGCTGACGCAGCTCCAGGCGGTTCGTGTCGGTGAATGGAAACTTGTATTGCCTCGGGTAAAGGACTCACCATATCTCCTCTGGTTGGGGCGATACATGGATACAGTGGCCGCTCCAGAACTCTACAACTTGCACCTTGACCCAGAAGAAACAGAAGATCTTGCGCGAACCAGACCAGATATTGTTGATCAGCTTATGAAAGAAGCCAGCAAAGCCAGAGTAGATCTGGGTGACATTCATACCATTGGTCGTCGCGCGCGCTTCTTCGACGCCGGCCCACGAAGACCTGATACCTATTTCGTGAACACCACGAACAACTAGAACGAAGACATCCAGTTTGCCGCTTCTGGGCTACTACAAATCGGGCTGAGGTGTCTTACTCTCGTATTTGTCCCAGTTGTTGATGATTTCATCCACCACCCGGGAGCCAACGATGTATCCCGACTCAACTGCAATTTCCAGCCCTGCGTACTTGTAACCCTTGGTTTCCTTCAGCAGGTTTTCTGCCGCGGTTCGACTGGGGGGTTGCATGGTGAAGTTGCTGCCCATGCGCAGCACCATAACCCGATCTTTGTCAGCACGATCAATCTTGTCGAGCCAGGATATCGAGAGGTAGCTGCCGGTATCTTCCATGGCCGAGGTCACCATGTTGCCTTTGCCATCGGTCCAGTAGGACACAAGCTGGTTCGCCCAGTCATTTAAAAGTTTGCCATGCCAGAACGTGAGCGCAGCAATATGGTCGCCTTTCATGACAATAGGCTTACCCTGCGCATTCGGGTGCTCGGTATAGAGATCACGTTCTTTTTGCACTGAAGGATCATCGGGCAATTCAATATCTTTTGTTAACTGGTAGGCCCACTCTGTGAGTTCGGGATTCAGCCGGTACATTTCACCCGTAGGTGGCGGTCGATCGGGGTCATAAGGACGAGTGGTATAACGTGGGAAGTAACCTGTTGGCCAGTCGTCGGGGATTTCACGTGCGTCAATGTGATGACCCAGGTCGCCATCCACCAGGTACTCTGCCCAGGCTGCAGAACCGACTGTCGCATCCTCCGGATCAATACCGGCAATGCCAACAATCAACCAGTAGGCTTTCGAAAGGTCAAATCGCGGATCCATTCCCAGGGCCATGGTGGCAGCCGCGGCACGGGCAGTACCGATACCGGTAACCATCACCAGGAAATCATCGTCCTCGTTATAGTGCAGGTCTTTGTAGCCCTGGAACGGCAGGATTTCAGTGTATTCACGGCGTTCTTTCCAGAGCTGGAACTCCCCTGCCCGGTCACCGGTATCCTCGCCAATCTCGAACATGGCAACCACAACCACCTTTACCGGCCGTGCTTCGTCGCCTGTATCAACCTCAACGTTGACGTTTGCGTCACAGCCTGCAAGCAGCAACGCCATGAAAACCATCAGGGTTCTTTTCATAAATACATCCTTAAAACGAGAAAGGGCGACCAATGGTCGCCCTTTCAAAACTACACAAAGACAGCCAGTTCTTAGAACTTGTACTGAATACGTGCGTTGTAGTGACGTGGCAGCTCGGGCAGTACGATGGTGCCGCCGAACAGGTTCGGGAAGTTGGAGCGGAAGTACTCCTCATCCGTCAGGTTTTTGCCACTGACACTGAACAGCCAGTTTTCAGTTTCATAGGAAACACCCAGGTTAACCAGCGTGTATGCAGGTAGCTGCACGCTGCGGGAAAAACCGGAATCAACCGCTTCCACATCAATGATGCTGCCGTTCACCGCCCAGCCATTACCGAAGTCATAAGTACCCGTGAGGGTGTAGATATCTTCGGGCATGCCCGCACGTGATGCGTCTCCCTGTGAACTCACGTTACCACCGAGCGTACCGCCGTAAAGCAGGTGACAGGGAATGTTCGGCAGGTCATCACAGCCGATGAAGCTGAATCGGTAACCGGCCTGTTCTGTGTTCAAGTTGGTTACCTCGATGTTGGAGTAACCAAATGTCAGCAGCAGGTTTTCGTTAACTACCCAGCGAACCTCAACTTCTGCACCCTCTGTCTTTGTTGACTGGTTGGTCACAATAGACTGTGCGGAAAAGTCTGTTCTTTCCTGCTCGTAGATAGAGATCGCAAAGTATAGGCTGTTGTCCAGCAGGCTGCCTTTCAGGCCAAACTCGAGCAGCTCAGAATCATCGAAGATGCCGCCACTGGCGATATTGCTGGTGACAGCTTCAGCACCCTGGCCTACGATCATTGTCGCCTGCTCGGAAGCAGTGATGTATGGAATCAGGCCATTGTCGAACTCATAACTCAGGCTGACTGTCCAGGAAGTGCCATCCACATCGTCCTTGGCTTCCGCATTTTCACATCCACCTGGAGGTGGGCAGAAGTTGTTGGAAGAGGCGAACAGCAGCTGGTCAACAGGCTGACGGCTTTCGATATCGATGGTGTCGTATCGCACACCTACCAGGGCAGCAAAACCGTTATCCCAGGTGAAGTCACCCATTACAGCGAAACCCCAGTTAGTGTACTCACCAATGTAATACTCGGTGTAGTCATCATGAATCGAGGTTGAAAGTAAGCGCTTGTCCAGCGGGCTGGACGCCAGGGTCAGGTCACGACGATCGAAGTATTCGTTCGTGTAGTCGTCAGCGTGTTCAAAGTCTGTATGACGGAATGAGGGAGAAATCTGGATCGCTGCTGTCATGTTATCCATGGCGAACGTCTTTGAGATAACAATCTTGTCCTCGACAACCCAGGAGTCATGAAACTGCGAGAAGCCATAGGCATTCTCGTTATCGTTCTGGTACTCCTCGTAGAACAACTGGTTCTTGATTTCCCACTCACCTTCGGTGGTGTAGATCATGTCGAAGTAAAGAGTGGTCACTTCGTTATCCAGCAAATCTTCCGGTGCAACGAGTACGTCGCTGCCATCAATCTTGGCTGTGCCAGGATTCTGAAGCGCCAGCCTAGACAGGTCACCTACCAGGATTTCAAGCTCTTCGATGGTCTCGGGGCTTCCCGGAGTGAGCGCACCACCCGGTGCACCACTGATGAAGTCGAAGCGGAATGGGTTGTAATCCGTGAAACCGTCTCCCGTGGTATCAAATTCCTGGTGGGAAATACGACCATCACCATTTACGTCAAGAGGAAGCGGTGTACCGGTCACGTAGATACCGTGATCAATCAGGTCCTGGGTAATACGGTTCCAGCCGGCGATCTGGTTGCCGCTGTATTCATGCCACATACCACCAAACTGGATTCGCAGCTGGTCGCTGATGTCCATGTCGAAAGAAGCCTGGAACAGGTTCTGCTCAACGCCGGAATTTTTGTAGTAACTGCCGGAGTCTTCAATTTCACCATAGACGTAGTAACCGAAGTCCTGGTCACCAATTCGACCAGGACCACCAACTTCTGCAGTAATCACTGACTTGTCCCAGCTACCCGTGGTGAATGACATGGCACCCGTGGGCTCAGCAATAAAGCCGCCGGTTTCCTCGATTCGGGCAGACTTCGGGTTGAAGTTCATGTAACCGCCAATCTTGGAAGGACCGTAGATCGGAGAAGCCGGACCACGAACAATATCAACGCGGTCAGAGGCACCGATCGGTGTCGGGTAGTTACCAGGGTTGTCCAGGCGACGTACACCCCGGAAGTAGGTTTCGCCAGGTGTCCCCCGAACATCCAGGCCCCCGGCTACGCCGAAGAATGATTGCGTGAAACTACCAGGAGCTACCGCGATCAGTTCGTCGATGTCGTACATGTTGAAACGTTCCATCATCTCTTCCGAGATCGTGGACACTGAACGAGGTGTTTCCAGTACAGATTTGTTGAACCCGAAAACGGACTGAACGTTCTCTCCAGGCAAACTGCCAAGGTCACCCTTGACGACGATTTCTTCCATATCTGCACCGTATGTATGGCCCGCAAGGCCAACAGACAGGACAGCGGACACTAGGCTTTTCGTAAAGCCCGCTTTTCTAAGCTTCATTCAAATGTCTCCCCGACGTTGATTGAATATCTTTGTTTTTCGCAAATTGCTGCCGGCGTGGAACACCGGACATCGACTTCTGCGATGCAAATGTCATGCCGCGAGACCCGAGTTCCCGGCTCGCTTGAGTCTACTGGCGC
>JADHNI010000094.1 GCA_016779585.1 Pseudomonadales bacterium | reverse complement strand
TGGAAGAGCCCTCAGCGGAAGTTGTGGAAGAGCCCTCAGCTGAGGTTGTAGAAGAGCCCTCAGCGGAGGTAGAAGATCAGCCCGCTACCCCGGCGCCGGCAGCAGCGGCGGTTACCGAATTGCCGGAAGATGCTATAGATGAAGATATCCTGCCGATCTTCCTGGAAGAAACCGAAGAACTTCTGGAGGAGATCGACGGAAGTATTCTTGGCTGGTCAGAATCGGGCGAGCCCGGCGAGCACCTGGACAATCTGCTGCGGCAACTGCATACCCTGAAAGGCGGTGCACGCATGGCCGGTATTGCGAGTCTCGGTGAATACACGCACAACTTTGAAACTTTCCTGATTGGCGTGCAGTCGAAACCCGTTGATTATGATGATGCGTTCTTTGCATTGCTGAACTCCCAGCAGGATGAAATTACTCGTCGCGTTGAAATCTACCAGAAGGTAGCAGCCGGTGGCGCCAGTGACGAAGAACTGGAATCGCTCAAGACTGCCCCGGTACCCGGTAGTGTATTGCCTGTAGCCGAGGTAGAGCCTGCGGCTGAAGTTGACCAACCAATGCTTGCAGAAGCACCCGGCGCACCGGCTGGAGAACAACCTTCGGTGGTCCCTGCGGCGGCTGTGGTGACCGACAATGTGGTTGACCTGCCGGAAGACGAAGTCGATGAAGACATTCTCCCGATATTCCTGGAAGAATCTGATGATCTTGTTGAGGAACTTGAATCCAGTATCCAGTCCTGGAGTGAGTCTCCGGGTGATATGGATACACTGGACGTTCTCCTGCGAAATCTGCACACACTGAAAGGTGGTGCACGTATGGCGGGCCTGAACAGCCTGGGCGAGTATGCGCACAATTTTGAAACCTTCCTGATTGGTATTCAGCAGAACCCGGTTGAACTCGATGATGACTTCTTCACGCTGCTGGCCAAGCGGCAGGATGAGGTCATACGACGAGTAGAAATCTACAAGGCGCTTTCTGTCGGCGCGGCTTCAGAAGATGACCTGGCTTCCCTGAAGCAGGCAATTGAGCCAACCCTGGAGGCTGAACCTTCGGATTTGACTGAAGCCCCGGCGGCTGCAACAGCTACGCCAGGTCCCTCGCCGGAAGCTGCAGATAAACCTGCACCTGCCCAGGACAAGGCGGCGAGTGCCAACCAGGAAATGGTGCGGGTTGCCGCAGATCTTCTGGAAGAACTGATTGGACTTGCCGGTGAATCGAGCATCACCCGTGGCAGGGTCGAACAACAGATCACTGACTTTGGTGAATCCCTGCAGGAAATGGAAGAAACCATTAACCGTATCCGGGACCAGGTGAGGCGTCTGGAGATTGAAGCAGAATCCAGGGAAACACTGATTCGAACAAGCCAGGGCGATTCATCTTTTGATGAACTGGAGATGGACCGCTACACCATGTTGCAGACGATTTCGCGTGCGCTCAGCGAGGCGACATCAGACATGATGGATCTCAAGGATACGCTCGGGAACCGTAGTCGTGATGCAGAAACGCTGCTTCATCAGCAGGCGCGCATCAGTTCTGAGTTGCAGGAAGGCCTGACACGAACCAGTATGGTGCCGTTCGCGCGACTGATTCCACGCCTCAGGCGTATCGTTAGGCAGGTAAGTGGTGAAGTTGGCAAGTCCGTAAGATTTGATGCCTACAATGTAGAAGGCGAACTGGACAGGAACGTTCTTGAAAGAATTGTTGCTCCACTGGAGCATATGCTTCGAAACGCGGTTGACCATGGCATCGAAGATAAGGCGAAACGGGCAGAGGCTGGTAAACCTGAGCAGGGACGCATCAGTCTGCGCTTGTCACGGGAAGGTGGTTATGTCGTGTTGACCATCAGTGATGATGGTGGCGGCATCAACGTCGAAGCTGTCCGCGGCAAAGCCATTGAGCGCGGCATTATCACGGAAGGCCAGGAAGTCTCCGATCACGAAGTGATGCAGTTCATCATGCATGCCGGTTTCTCCACGGCCCAGAAGCTTACCCAGATATCCGGTCGCGGTGTAGGTATGGATGTTGTCGGTAGCGAGATCAAGGCACTGGGTGGGGACATCACCATTGATTCCACCTACGGCGTGGGTACAGAGTTCCAGATCAGGATTCCGTTTACGGTATCGATCAATCGAGCCCTGATGGTGGTGGTGCGCGAAGAAACCTATGCGGTTCCGCTGAATACCATCGAAGGTATTGTGCGAGTGAGTCCATATGAGCTGGAAGCCTATTACCAGCCGGACGCGCCAATGTTTGAATATGCGGGCCAGCCATACCGACTGGCTTACATGGGCAAGATGCTCGACAAGTCAGAGGACCCGAATCTCTCCGGGCAGGTTGCCCCGCTACCGGTCATTCTCGCAAGAAGCGGCGATAACGCCGTGGCACTGCAGGTAGACAGGGTGATCGGTTCACGTGAGGTTGTGGTGAAGACGCTTGGCTCGCAGTTCAGCGATGTAGGTGGCATTTCCGGTGCGACTGTCCTGGGTGATGGCAGCGTCGTTATCATCCTGGATTGCATGGCACTGGTACGATCTTACGAGGCTGCAGCGGATGCACCTGTACAGACGATTGCAGAAGAAACACCTGAGCCCAGCAGCAATGTGCGAACCGTCATGATTGTCGATGATTCGGTAACCGTACGTAAGGTGACATCGCGACTGATGGAACGACACGGTTACGAAGTGGAAACCGCAAAAGATGGTGTCGATGCGATGAATCAGTTGCAGGATATCCGGCCTGATGTGGTGTTACTCGATATTGAAATGCCAAGAATGGATGGATTCGAGGTGCTTAGAAGTGTGCGCCGCGATGAGAACCTGAAAGATCTTCCGATCATTATGATCACATCCCGGACCGGTGAAAAACACAAGCGGCAGGCGATGGAGCTTGGTGTGAACCAGTACCTGGGTAAACCGTTCCAGGAAGCGAACCTGCTGGCGACCATTGATGAGGTGATCGAAAGCGCCAGGTCAAAACCTGAAGGTTAATTGTGGCTGATCCGGAACAGCTCCAGGTTTATTTGCTGACCATGCAGAAGCAGGGTGTGATTCTCCCTGCGGACTCCATTGCTGAAATCATTACCTATGAACCGCTGCAGCGGATTGAGGATACCCCTGACTGGTTTCTCGGTCTCCTGGGCTGGCGCGGGGTCCAGGTCCCGGTGGTCTCATTTGAGATCCTGACGACGGAGCGCGCGTCTTTCTCGCTCGTGAGTGTCTCCTCGGCGAGCCTGGTCATCATGCGTGGAACCTCGGACCAGAACTCCCTGCGTTTCTATGCGCTAGTTTCGCAAACGGAACCCCGGCATTATGAAGTCACACCCGAGATGCTGTTTGAAACCGGCGAGGGTGTAGAAAGAACCGAAGTATCCAGAGTCAGGCTGCACAACGATGTGCTGTCGGTGCCGAATCTTGATTACATCGAAGCCTCGCTGCTTAACGCGCTGATCCAGTAGCGCTTTCAGCAATCAGAAGTCACCCCAGGTGCGGTGCAGCACAGAGATGGCCACTGCGGGTGCAGTCTCGGCGCGCAGAATTCGTTTGCCAAAAGTCGCGGGCTCAAAATTCCTGGCTGATGCTAATTCGATTTCTTGATCACTGAACCCGCCTTCCGGTCCGACAAGTAGCGATACCGTCTTTGCAGCATCCCCGGTGGAAAGCTGACGATCACCAGGTAACGCGATTATCTTCCTCTCCGCTGTGGCCTGTTCCAACCAGGATTCTGTCGCGATGGGTTGGTGTAGCAGAGGCAGTTTGTTAAGCCCACATTGTTCACACGAAGATACGATGATTGCCTGCCAGTGAGCGTGCCGGCTTTTAATCATCTTCGTCGACACCGCACAATGATCGCTGATGATCGGCGTGATCTCCTGAACTCCCAGCTCTACGACGCGCCCCAGAACAGCGTCCATAGGATCCTTTTTCAGGATGCACATGCCGAGGTGAATGCTGAGCGCTGGTGTTCGATCATCGGGATTGAATTCGCCAACCTGCACAATGACAGATTTTCGGTCAGCCTGTTCGAGCAGGCACGAGTATTCACCGCCTTCGCCGTTGAACAGGACAACAGCATCGCCGGCTTTTTTGCGAAGCACTGTAGCGATGTGGTGCGCAGGTGCTTTGGGCAGCACCAACCGCTCACCTGCATTGAGTTCGATGTCGACAAATAGCCTGGGAGTCGCCATATCTGGCTGCAGACCTTCTATAGACCGAGATTGTTCCAGATCTTGAGGGTTGGTACCGACTGGTTCAAGGTGTAGAAGTGTAATCCCGGTGCGCCGCCTTCCAGCAACCGTTCGCACAACCTTGTGACCACCTCAGCACCAAAGGCTTTCAGCGTTTCCGGGTCATCTTCGTAAGATTGAAGGTGTTTCTCGATCCAGCGCGGGATTTCTGCACCACAAAGATCGGAAAAGCGCACAATGCCCTTGTAGTTTGTGATGGGCATGATGCCCGGGACGATGGGGATATCTATGCCTGCCTGTTCACACAGGTCCAGGAAGCGAAAGTAGGCATCCGCATTGTAGAAATACTGTGTAATGGCACTATCAGCACCCGCATCCACCTTCATCTTGAAGTACTGGATCTCACTTTCAACGCTGGTTGATTCCGGGTGAATCTCCGGGTAAGCGGCGACGTCAATATGGAAATGATCACCCGTGTGTTCGCGGATGAACGTGACCAGTTCGTTGGCATGGGTCATACGCATGGTGCCCCCGATGCCGGAGGGTCGATCACCACGCAGGGCGACCAGCCGGGTCACACCAGCCGCCTGGTATTCCTTCAGAAGTGCCTCGATAAGCTCTGGTTTGTCACCGCCAAATGACAGGTGCGGCGCCACCACACTACCGGTGGTAGTCAGGTCCAGCACTGTCTGCTTGGTGCCGTCCTTGGTTGAACCTCCTGCACCATAGGTCACCGAGAAAAAGTGAGGTGACAGTTCGGCCAGCTTCCCATGCACCGTCTTGAGTTTCTCTGCGGCCTCTTCAGTCTTGGGGGCTGAGAACTCGAAGCTGAAGAGTCGTGATTCAGACATGCCTAAAGCGCCGCGGCCAATGCGTCTTTTTTGTCAGTCGCTTCCCAGGTGAAGTCGGCATCTTCCCGACCAAAGTGACCATAAGCCGCTGTCTTGCGGTAGATGGGCCGTTTCAGGTCCAGCATCTCGATCAGGCCTTTTGGTCTGAGGTCAAAGTACTCGGCAACAAGCGCTTCGATCTGTTCTTCCGGAATCTTGCCGGTGCCGAACGTATTCACACTGATCGACGTTGGTTCTGCAACACCAATAGCGTAGGACACCTGGATTTCGCAGCGCCTGGCAAGACCGGCCGCGACTATGTTCTTCGCTACATATCGACCCGCGTAAGCCGCACTTCGGTCGACCTTGGATGGATCCTTGCCGGAGAAGGCGCCGCCACCGTGACGGGCCATACCACCATAGGTATCGACGATGATTTTCCGACCGGTGAGACCGCAGTCGCCAACAGGACCGCCGATGACGAAGTTACCGGTTGGGTTGATGAAATATTTGGTAGCCGCGCTCAGCCAGTTGTCGGGGATCACCGGCTTGATGATTTCTTCCATCACAGCTTCCTTCAGGGTCTCCTGGGTGACGTCAGGCGAATGCTGCGTCGACAGCACGATCGCATCGATACCGACCGGGTTGCCTTCGCTATCATAGCGCAAAGAAATCTGGCTCTTGGCATCAGGTCTCAGGAAATCCAGCTTGCCGGATTTGCGCACTTCAGCCTGTTTCTGAACAAGGCGATGTGAATATGTGATGGGTGCAGGCATGAGGACATCGGTTTCATCAGAGGCATAACCAAACATCAAACCCTGGTCACCAGCTCCCTGTTCCTTGTTTGCGCCCTCATCGACTCCCATGGCGATGTCCGGAGACTGCTTGCCGATTGCATTCAGTACAGCGCACGATGCACCATCAAATCCTACGTCCGAGCTGTTGTAGCCAATATCCAGGATCACCTCACGGCACAGGTCCTCAAGGTCGATCCACGCCGTCGTTGAAATTTCTCCAGCGACGACAACCATGCCGGTTTTAACCAGGGTCTCGCAGGCGACACGGGCGTTTTTGTCTTCAGCAATGATGGCGTCAAGAATGGCATCGGAAATCTGGTCGGCCATCTTGTCCGGATGCCCCTCACTGACGGACTCCGAGGTAAAGGTACGGTTTACAGTCATTACAAGCTTATCCTGGTTTGCAGAAACTTTTCCTGGATTGCAAAAAAAGGTTAAGAATCTGCTGGTTCAAAAGTTGGCCATTCTACTAGGTGGGCCAAGCCCTGCCCACCATCGGGAAGTGAGATTCGCTCATTCCCTCGGCAAATATCGCTCAATGTGCCTTCTTATTAGTGGGGCTTGGCATTGATGATTGGAGGGGTGTAAGAGAGAATACGCGCACTTTTTTTCGCTGGTTTTTTCGATGACTTCAGGCAGTAGAACTTCCAATGCTATTCGGGCATTGACGATGGATGCGGTGCAGAAGGCCAACAGTGGCCACCCCGGAGCACCCATGGGTATGGCGGAAATCGCCGAGGTTCTCTGGACCGATATCCTGAAGCACAATCCTGCTAATCCTGATTGGCCAAATCGCGACAGGTTTGTGCTTTCCAATGGCCACGGTTCCATGCTGCTTTACTCCCTGCTGCATCTCACTGGCTACGATCTGCCGATGGAAGAAATTCGTAATTTCCGGCAACTGCACTCAAAAACCGCGGGTCACCCGGAGTATGGCGAAACACCAGGCGTGGAAACGACCACAGGACCGCTGGGCCAGGGTTTCGCCAATGCCGTGGGTATGGCGATTGCCGAGAAAGTCCTGGCTGCCCGATATAATCGTGATGGCTTCGCTGTGGTTGATCACCACACTTACGTTTTTGCCGGTGACGGTTGCCTGATGGAAGGTGTTTCCCACGAGGCGGCATCGCTCGCCGGTACGCTGGGCCTGGGCAAACTCATCTGCATCTACGATGACAACGGTATTTCCATCGACGGCAAGATAGATGGCTGGTTTACCGATGACACACCAGGCCGGTTCACCGCTTATGGCTGGCATGTGATTCCAGACGTTGACGGTCACGATACTGAAGCGGTTCGTGCGGCTATCCTTGAAGCGCAGAAGAGCGACAAACCCAGCATCATTTGCTGCAAGACCACGATCGGCTTTGGTTCTCCGAACAAGGCCGGAACTGCGGGCAGTCACGGTGCGCCCCTGGGCGACGATGAAATTGCCCTGACCCGAGAAGCACTTGGTTGGGATGCCGCACCTTTTAAAGTACCGCAGGATGTTTATGAGGCCTGGGATTGCAAACAGAAAGGCGCTGACTCGGAGAATGCCTGGAAACAGCGGTTTGCTGAGTACTCCGATGCGCACCCCGACCTGGCTGCAGAATTGAACCGAACGCTGGCGCGTGAACTGCCGGGCGCGTGGGAAGCCTCGATGCAGCAACTCGCGAAAGACATGCAGGCACAGGATCGGTCCATCGCCTCCCGTGCAGCATCAGGTGAAGTGATCGCGCACATGGCAACGATGTTGCCCGAAATGATTGGTGGATCGGCCGACCTTTCTGGCTCCAATCTGACCAGCTGGGCAGATATGACCGCCATGAGTGCAGATCAGGCAGATGCTAATTACATTTATTATGGGGTGCGCGAGTTTGGCATGACGGCCATGACCAACGGCATTGCGCTGCACGGTGGTCTTCGCCCCTTCTCCGGAACCTTCCTGATCTTCATGGAATATGCCCGCAACGCGGCACGCATGTCAGCCCTGATGGGTATTCCGAATATTCTCGTTTACACACACGACTCCATTGGTCAGGGTGAAGATGGGCCAACCCATCAGCCTGTGGAACAGCTCGCGAATCTGCGCGGTACACCCAACATGACGCTATGGCGACCTGCGGATGCGGTCGAAACGGTTTTTGCCTGGAAGGCTGCCATGGAGAAAAACGGTGGACCGACGTCACTGGTATTCAGCCGGCAGGGTCTGCCCACGCTGCAACGCAACGAGGAGCAGTTCGCGAGTATCGCCAAAGGCGGTTACGTAATTTTCCAATCCGGTGATGCGCCTGATCTGATCTTGATTGCGACAGGCTCTGAAGTCGGGCTTGCAATCGACTCAGCGAAAAAACTTGCCGAGTCTGGCACAAGTGTCCGTGTAGTCTCTATGCCATCGGTGGATGTGTTTGAGTCACAGGACGAGAGTTACCGCGAATCCGTGCTGCCTTCGAGCGTTCGGGCAAGGCTCGCGATCGAGGCAGGGCACGTGGACTACTGGCGCAAGTTTGTTGGCCTGGACGGTGATGTGGTCGGCATGACCAGCTTCGGTGCCAGTGCCCCGGGTGGCGACCTGTTTAAACACTTTGGTTTTACCGTTGACCAGGTGGTTGCGAAAGCGAAAGGGCTGCTCGGCTGATGGCGGTTACGGAACTCAAATCACTGGATATCTCTGGAAAGCGTCTGCTGATCCGGGAAGACCTGAACGTCCCTGTCGAAAACGGCAAGGTCAGCTCGGATGCCCGAATACGCGCCGCGCTGCCAACTCTGCAATATGCGGTTGCACAGGGTGCAAAGGTGATGGTGATGTCACACCTGGGTCGCCCGGAAGAGGGTGTCCCCATCAGTGAGCAACCTGATGCCAGCCTTGCCCCGGTGGCTGAAAAAATTACAGAGCTCTCCGGTCTGAAGGTTCGACTGGTGCAGGATTACCTGGATGGTTTTGAACCGGGTGACGAAGATGTGGCCCTGTTTGAAAACATCCGCATTAACGCGGGTGAAAAGAAGAATGACGAGAGTCTCTCAAGGAAACTCGCCGCGCTGGCTGACATTTACGTCATGGATGCATTTGGCACGGCACATCGAGCCCAGGCCAGCACGGAAGGTGTGGCACGCTTTGCACCGGTTGCCTGCGCGGGCCCGCTGCTGGCAGCAGAGCTGAATGCGCTTGGCCGTGCACTGGCAGACCCGGCGCGGCCCATGACAGCTATCGTGGGGGGCAGCAAGGTCTCCACCAAGCTGGAAGTGTTGAACGTGCTGGTGGAAAAAGTTGACTCACTCATTGTTGGCGGCGGTATTGCCAACACATTCCTGGCGGCCACGGGGCTTGAAGTTGGTAAGTCTTTGTATGAACCGGACCTGCTGGATACGGCAAAGAACCTGCTGGAGAGAACCAGCATCCCGCTGCCCACTGATGTGGTGGTGGCGAAGGAACTGTCTGCCGATGCAAAGGCAGTGATCAAGGCCGCGAGTGATGTAGCGCCAGATGAGATGATTCTTGACGTGGGTCCCGACACAGCAGCGCGTATGCGGGAACTGATGCACGAGGCGAATACCATTCTCTGGAACGGCCCGGTGGGTGTGTTTGAATTCCAGCAATTTGCAGAAGGCACAAAAGCCCTGTCCCTGGGCATTGCGGAAAGTGATGCGTTTTCACTGGCAGGCGGAGGTGACACACTGGCGGCGATTGATATGTTCGGTGTCAGTGATCGTATTTCATATATTTCAACCGGGGGTGGTGCCTTCCTGGAATTTGTTGAAGGCAAAACCCTACCGGCAGTCGCAGCGCTCGAAGCGCGCGCTGCCTGAACAATTTTCACTGGAGGTTAGATCATGGCATTGGTAAGCATGCGACAGTTACTGGACCACGCAGCGGAACACAAGTACGGCGTTCCGGCGTTTAACGTCAACAACCTGGAGCAGATGCGCGCCATCATGGAAGGTGCACAGGCGACAGACAGCCCGGTCATCGTCCAGGCATCGGCAGGCGCACGCAAGTATGCGGGCCCGAATTTTCTGCGTCATCTGATTCTCGCGGCCATCGAAGAGTTCCCGGATATTCCGGTTGTCATGCACCAGGATCATGGCGCCTCCCCGGATGTGTGCCAGCGCAGCATCCAGCTGGGTTTCTCTTCCGTCATGATGGACGGCTCCCTCATGGAAGACCAGAAGACACCGGCCAGCTATGAATACAACGTTGACGTGACCCGTCGCACGGTTGAAATGGCACATGCCTGCGGTGTGACTGTTGAAGGTGAACTGGGTTGCCTCGGTTCACTCGAAACCGGTGAAGCCGGTGAAGAAGATGGCGTGGGTGCAGCGGGCACGCTCTCCATGGACCAGCTGCTGACCGACCCAACTGAGGCGAAAGACTTCATTGCCAAAACCAACTGTGATGCCCTCGCGATTGCCATCGGCACCAGTCATGGTGCTTACAAGTTCAGCCGCCCGCCGACCGGTGACATCCTGGCGATTGAGCGTATCAAGGAAATTCACGCAGCCCTGCCCAACACCCACCTGGTGATGCACGGGTCTTCCAGCGTGCCGCAGGACTGGCTGAAGGTGATTAACGAGAATGGTGGTGAGATTCCAGAGACTTACGGTGTGCCCGTTGAAGAAATTCAGGAAGGCATCAAGCATGGTGTGCGCAAGGTGAATATCGACACTGACCTTCGTCTCGCGTCTACCGGCAGCATCCGAAAGTTCCTGGCAGACAACAAATCCGAGTTCGACCCGCGCAAATACCTGGCGGAATCCCAGAAAGCCATGCGTGATATCGTGATTGCGCGTTATGAGGCTTTTGGCACCGCCGGTAATGCCTCCAAGATCAAGCCGATCTCACTGGATGACATGGCCGAGCGTTACCTTTCAGGTTCACTGGACCAGAAAGCGGCTTAAGCGCCTCTCCATGTAACATGTCTACACTGCAGGCCCTGAAGGAGATCTTTGGAGACGCGAACGTTTCCACGGATACCTCGGACCTGCAGTCCTTCGGGCTCGACTGGACCCGTTTCCTCGAGCCAAACCCCCTGGCGGTTGTATTCCCGCAGAACCCGGATCAGCTGGTTCAGCTGATCCAGCTCGCCCGGACGGCAGGCGTCGGGCTGGTGCCTTCGGGTGGTCGCACCGGTCTGTCGGGCGGGGCCTGCGCCACCAACGGGGAAATTGTTGTCTCGTTCGATAAGATGAATCACGTGCTCGCCTTCAACGAGGCTGAAGCGACCGTGACTGTCGAAGCAGGCATGATTACGCAAGCGCTGCAGGACTTTGCCG
>JADHNI010000024.1 GCA_016779585.1 Pseudomonadales bacterium | reverse complement strand
AGTCCCGATCTGATATGTCCGCAACGCGAGCATTACACGGACTGTGCACCAGGTTGGCAATCAGAATGTCGATGTCATCGCCAGCAGGTGCAATGTAATCAGAAAAACCTTCGTCGGCAGGAACAGCACCGCTAGCAGTTGTGATCACTGCGCCTTCATTTGCAAAAAGCTCGTTAATGGCAGGTCCCATGTAGTCATCGACCTGCGTGATGAAAGTCTTCTTTCCTTTAAGTCGCATAGGTGTCTCTTGTCAGTTAATCTTTACGGCGTGCTGCTGCAGTAGAGCGATAGGTACAATCTCAAGCGCCTTGATATGCGTGTTCTCCAGGAACACCCTGGGGGCCATGCCTTTGTCGTGGGCTTCCAGCCAGCGGCCCGCGCACAGGCACCAGCGATCTCCGTCTTTCAGGCCTGGAAACTCAAGTTCGGGGTAGGGCGTGGAAAGATCGTTGCCGGCAAAGCGGGAGTACTCCAGGAATTCCGTGGTGACTTCGACACAGACGGTGTGAGAACCAAGATCCTCCTGGCAGGTGTTGCAGCAGCCATCGCGAAAGAATCCGGTCAGGGGATCAATACTGCAGGGCACGAGTTCAGTGCCCAGGACGTTTATGGGCTTTTCCATGATAATCGGCATGGACGTAATGATAGTATTAAACGATGGATGATGTAGAACATATTCTGAGTACCGCACGTTCGGTTCGACGTAAGCTGGACTACTCACGACCAATCGCTGAAGAAGATCTGCTTGCCTGCATCAATGTCGCGGTGCAGGCTCCGACCGGCATTATCGGGGAGAACTGGCGCTTCCTTGTGGTGACAGATTCGGGCAAGAAAAAGCAGATTGCGGATATTTACCGCGAGGTACTGCAGCAGATCAGTATCGATCGCGGCGTTACGCTCAAACCGACTCACAATGCGCTGATGGACCGCCTGCACGAGATTCCATGTATGGTTTTTGTTTTTGCAATCGGGGAACCAGCGGAAGACGTCGGTGGCCAGGTCGGATTCTTCGGGTCAATTCTTCCGGCAGCCTGGTCGCTCATGCTGGCCATGCGTGCTCGTGGTATCGGCACGACCTGGACATCGCTGCTGACTGCACGGGCAAAAGAAATTGCGGACATCCTCGATGTGCCGGATGGCGTGACCCAGACCGTGATGTTACCGGCAGCCTATATCCTCGGAGCACGGCTGAAACCGGCAGACAGGTTGCCGGCAGAGCAGGTCACCTTCTGGAACACCTGGGAAGCAGACACTCAGGGTTGAACCTGAAAGTAATAGTCGATTGTTCTGCTGGCTCGATCCTCTGACCAGCCGGTGACGGCCCGGGGTCCCGCTCCAGCGGGAACGCTGGTGGTGTCATGAAGTCGATTCAGCTCAACCTCGCCGTCTGTGTTACTCACCGTGACCAGGCGGTCACCAAGAGCGATTACGGTGAGTGTTGGATTGTTCCTGTCATAGCCAAGCCAGAACGCGCCGGATCTTGAAGCGGCGGTGGCGATACGTGTTCTCACTGTCAATTCGTGGTCGGCTGATGTTCTTTGGGATACGTGCATCGAGCCAGTGGTAAGACTGAGGATGGAGCGGAACTCATTTTCCCTTTGCTCAACAACTGTGAATAGCAGCTGTGTCTCCGGCCCGAGGGAAATGACACTCCCACTACCCAGTCGAATCGTCAGAGTTGATCTCTCATCCGTTCGCAGCAGGTCACCGGCGTAAACAAGGGACTGTTCGTCCAGGATGTACGGGCGTGAATTTCGTGTCACAGATGGAAGTCCGTCCGCAAGTTCAACCTGCCCGATGGCATCAGTGACCGGCAGGAAAGGTGTTTGCTGTGCGCAGCTGCTTGTTGCCAGCACGGCGATCAACAGCAGCAATGGCAAACTGGACGTCATGTACCTCATCCAGTGCTATGTAGGTTTTCTTGCCGTGTTCACGACACCTGCGGCGGTCAATCCCAGATGGTCACCCGGTGATCGTGTTTGACGTACCGCATTTTCATTGAACTGATGCCGGCGCGGAACCTCGTCCATTTCCCTGATGTCCTTTGCAGTGAGTAGGGGAAACGGCTTGTCCATGATGATCTCCGGGTGTTATCTCCGACGTCTGGGTCTTTGTCGCCTGGGTGGAGGAGAGCCGGGCGGTAGCTCCGGGATGTCTGCGGTCAGTTCTTCCGGGGGATTCTCGCAGTGCAGGCTGGATCCAAGCAATGTCTCGATGTTTGGTAGCATGAAAGCGTCACTTTCGCAGGCAAGTGTAATAGACATGCCCTCTGACCCCGCTCGGCCCGTGCGTCCGATCCTGTGCACATAGTCCTCGGGATCTTCCGGCAGGTTGTAGTTGATGACGTGGCTGATATCGTCGATGTGCAGGCCTCGACCAGCGACATCGGTGGCGACCAACACATCCACTTCGCCGGACTTGAACTTCTCAAGCGTCCTGATGCGCTTCTTCTGTGGTACGTCACCTGCCAGCAGTCCGGTTTTAAAACCGTGACGATCAAGTTTGTATTCCAGTTCGCGCGATTCATCGCGTCGGTTCACGAACACCAGTACCCGATCAATTTGGTAGTGGTGAATAATGTTGTAGAGCACCT
Source organism: Pseudomonadales bacterium (assembly GCA_016779585.1). Classification (GTDB taxonomy): domain Bacteria; phylum Pseudomonadota; class Gammaproteobacteria; order Pseudomonadales; family Azotimanducaceae; genus UBA9659. The sequence goes on along the minus strand of JADHNI010000024.1, from coordinate 45,814 downwards.
TGTACTTCTCGTCTTCCGAGGTCAGGAAAACTTTTTGTTCAACCGTGTCGACGGCCACCTGTTCAGGTTCTATTTCCACGCGTACCGGATCCAGGGTCCATGATGCCGCAAGACGCTTAATGTCCTCGCTGTAGGTCGCGCTGAACAATTGTGTCTGTCGTGATTGTTTCTTGGGTGTCCTGGCGACGATGGACTTTACGTCCGGGATAAAACCCATGCTGAGCATGCGATCCGCCTCATCGATCACCATGATCTCGACCTGGGACAGGTCCACAGTCCCTGAACGGGCAAAGTCCAGAAGCCGGCCGGGCGTTGCCACGACGACATCCACCGGATCTTTCAGCTGCTTTTTCTGTCGCTCGTAGTCAATACCGCCGACCAGGCAGACGACTTCGATGTCAGTGTACTTGGTCAGGGCGTCTGCATCAGCCTTGATCTGCATAACCAGCTCGCGCGTGGGCGCGATGATGAGCGCATAGGGTGTGCCCGGGGCGCGCTCCTCAACAGTGGGATTCTCCAGTTCATAGGCCAGGATGGAAATCAGGAAGGCGGCGGTTTTGCCGGTACCTGTCTGTGCCTGGGCAATAATGTCGCGACCGTCCAGGGAGTGCGGCAGCACTTCGTTCTGCACGGGTGTCGCGTAGGTGAACCCCAGGTCGAGGATGGCATCCTCGAGTTCTTCTGGCAGTTCCAGTCTTGCAAAATCTTCGGGTAGTTCAGTCAAGGTGTGATTACTTCTTCAGGTTTCTGTGTCCGGATGACGAAAGAGCTGCCATAGGCCACAACAAACATCACAATATTTCCGAGTAGGCCCGTATAGTACAGGTCAAACGGGTAATTCACGACATCGCGTGAAGAAAGAATTGTCCAGACCGTGTAAACCATGGTGGCGCCGATGCCCAGGGCGATGTGCAGACTGCTGCAGCGCTTGCTGAAAAAGCCAATCAGGTAAATGGTCAAAAGCCCTCCCGCAAGCAGGGCTGTCAGGATAGTCGCAAGGTCCTGGAGCGTGGTTGTACTGGTCTCTATCAGGTAAAGCGCACCCAGGATCATGAGGATGCCGGCAATGGTCGTCACGATTCGGGCAAATTTCAGGTAATGACGGTCATCCATCTCGGTGTTCATGAAGCGGCGATACAGGTCATGGGTGGTTACGGTGGCGATGGCATTGATGCTGCTGTCCAGTGATGACATGGCGGCTGCGATGGCCGCGGCAATCACCAGGCCGATCAGGCCATGAGGCAGGTAGTTTGTGATGAAATGCGGCAAAATCTCCTCAGCCTTGGCTGAACCACCCAGTACCCCGGTGGCCACGCCTGAAGGGAAGTGCTGGAAGAACACCCAGAGCGCTGTTCCCAGGAACATGAAAAACGCCCAGGTAGGTACACTGACCAGCGCACAGATAAACATTGCCTTTCGTGCTTCGTGCTCACTTCTTGATGCACAGAAGCGTTGCACCGTGTTCTGGTTGCTTGAGTATTCCGTGAGCCAGCTGATCAGGCCGATCAGCAGCATCATCAGTGCGGTTTTCTCAAACAGTGTTGGCGCCCAGCTCGCTGGCCGGTAGCCCTCGTTGCTGAAATCTCCAACGCTGAGTTTGTCCGCCTGCCAGGCAGTTTCAATGATAGTGGGCAGACCGCCAGGAACTTCAGCGATGATGATCGCGATGCAGAAGAGGCCGCCGCTGATCAGCACGATGGTTTGTATGACATCAGTCCAGACCACCGCCTCTATGCCGCCGAGTATGGTGTAGATTGCAACAAATGCACCTGCAACGATAACGCTAAGGTGTGCATCCAGGCCGGTGATGGTCTGGATCACAAGGGAAATGAGATACAGGATCATGCTGACCCGCGTTACCTGGGCAATGATAAATGCAACAGCGCCATACCCCCGAATCGCCTGTCCGTAACGGTGTTCCAGGAACTCATAAGCGGTTACGCTACCGTCTCGTCGCAGCTTCGGCAGGAAATGCCACGCCGCGATGAGCACGGCGATGGGCAGCATCAGGTTAGGCAGGAAACGCAGCCAGTTTGTCTTGAAGGCATCGCCAGGATAGGCAAGGAAGGTGATTGAGCTGATGGACGTTCCAACCAGGCTGAGACCGATGACCCAGCCGCTGAAATTGCGTCCACCGAGAAAGTACTGTTCGGTCGTGTTGTTGGTTCTGGAGAAGTAGATGCCCAGTGCCAGCATCAGCCCGAAGTAGACGACCAGGACCGCAAGGTCCAGGGGGTGTAGCAACACGTCAGCCGAGTTCCGCGTTCAGCGTTGCAAGCTCCACGCAGGTAACAAAAACATCCATGGCTTTTTCCAGCTCACTCAGGCTCGGGTAGGTGGGTGCAATTCGGATATTCGTGTTCTCCGGATCCTTGCCGTATGGGAAAGTTGCACCGGCAGGTGTCAGTTTGACGCCTGCATTGGCCGCAAGCTCCACTATGCCGGTGGCAAGCCCTGGTTTAGTGTCGAGTGAAATGAAGTAACCACCTCGTGGTGATGTCCAGGTGGCTATATCCTTGCCGCCCAGTGCCGTTTCCAGCTTGTTCAGTACCATGTCGAATTTCGGCTTGATCAGGTCGCGATGCTTCGCCATATGTGCACGCACCTTGTCCATGTCTTCCAGGAACCGGACATGCCTCAGCTGGTTTACCTTGTCGAAGCCGATCACCTGGCTTGACAGGAATTTCTCGTAACCCTTGAGTGAGTTTTCGCCGGTGGCCAGGAACGAGATGCCGGCACCGGCAAAAGTCACCTTGGAGGTGGAAGCCAGCATGACCACACTGTCCTGGGTGCCTGCTTTTTCTGCTTCCGTCATCAGGCTGTGTAATGTATCCCCGGGTTCCTCAAGGTCGTGTACCGCATAGGCATTGTCCCAGAAGATGCAGAACCCGGGACCTGCTTTCCTTGGCAGCCCGGCAAATGCCTGGACGGTTTCCTTGCTGTAGGTATGACCTGTCGGGTTGGAATACTTGGGTACACACCAGATACCTTTGATGTTTGGGTCAGCAGTGACCATCTCTTCGATGACCGCCATGTCAGGACCATCATCGGTCATGGGTACTGTCAGCATCTCGATATCGAAATGTGCGCAGATCGCAAAGTGTCGATCGTAGCCTGGTACCGGGCAGAGGAATTTTGCTCCTTCGCCCCACTCGGTCAGCTTGTGGTCGATGAAGGTATACATCAGGTTAAGGCTGCTGTTACCACCCACCATGGTCTGTTCCGGTCGACACTCCAGAATCTCGGAACCAAGCTTTCTTGCCTCAGGGATACCCAGGATACCGCCGTAATTCCGTACGTCAGTACCATCCTGAAGCATGTAGAAACCTCCAAGGATGCCGTCCAGTTCGTTGGAAAGATCCAGTTGCTCCGTGGAGGGTTTGCCCCGTGTGAGGTCCAGCTTCAGGTCTGCTTCCAGGTAGCGGTCGTATTGTGCCTGTAGTTCAGCCTGTCGTTCGTTCGCGTTGCTCATGTCTAATGCCTCTATTCTTGGCCGTCAGTTTCAGACGGTCAGTCCTTCCAGTTCGTTCACCTGCAGCATGAGGTTCAGGTTCTGTACGGCAGCGCCGGACGCGCCTTTGCCAAGGTTGTCCAGGCGAGCCACGATAACCATCTGCTCGGTGTGTCCGAATACCATCAGGTCAATTCTGTTGGTATGGTTGGCGCCTTGTGGATCGAGGAATCCCCCATTACTGGTGTAGTCCGATTCTTCGGTTGCACCGATGGACAGCACGTTAATGCAGGATTCTGTTTCGTAGCGCTTTGCCAGTAGCTGCTGCACTTCTTCAGGTGTAGTCGCTTGTGTCAGTTGGGCTTTGTGGATGGGTACGCTGACCAGCATGCCCTGGTGAAAGTGACCGACCACTGGCAGGAAAACCGGCGGGTTTTCAAGGCCCGCATACTTCGTCATCTCAGGAATGTGCTTGTGCCGAAGGCCCAGGGCGTAAGGTCTTGCGTGCCAGAGGTTATCGGGTAACTCTTCGGCCTGGGCCTCGTATTTTTCGATCAGCTGTCTGCCTCCGCCGCTGTAACCCGAGATGGCGTTGATGGAAACGAGCGCATCGCGTTCCAGTAACCCACCATCCAGCAGCGGTTTGATTGCCGCCAGGAATCCTGTCGGGTAACAACCCGGATTGGACACCTGGGTGGCGCCGGCAATCCGGTTTCTCTGCTGCGGATCCATTTCAGGGAATCCGTAGCACCAGTTAGGGTCAACACGATGTGCAGTACTGGCATCGATGAACCTGGTATTGGGATTCTGGTTGTTTGCGACTGTTTCCCTTGCGGCATCATCAGGCAGGCAGAGGATGACGACATCGGCTTCGTTGATAATCTCCTGTTTGGCAGCCGGATCTTTGCGTCGCGCGGGATCGATCTCGATCACTTCGATATCTGAACGTGCGATCAGTCGCTCATGTATCTCCAGGCCCGTTGTGCCTGCCTGGCCATCAATAAATACCCTGTGCATCTGTTTCTTCTGACGAACTGCTCTGGTGCGGTCGGCAATTCTACCACTTTATGCCGTAAACACCTGCTTTCTGCAGGTTTCCAGCAGCGTTGATGGCTCGTCTGCATCCGGTGCGAAAGGAATCTTTCCGGTAGCATGGATAGGGACCTCTCCGAAGTGCCGATCGCGGAGTCGGTGAATGAACTGGCGAGTTTTTAACCCATCAAACCAGTCTTCCAGGTGCTTCTGCATGACTCTGGCAGCAGGTGACTGATCTCTTTTTGTTTCGTAGTGCTGGAAGAATCCGCTGTCTTCCAGGATATCGTCGACCCTTGGATCTCCGGTTGCCGGATGCCGGGGTTGAGCTGCCGCGATATCGCGCATCCAACTCAGGGTGGCTTTCAATACTTCATAACATTTGGGATGTTCGATTCTTGCTTCCGTTTCCTGGGAGAGTCGCGCGATGGCCCTGCCGGTGCCAATAGGGACCCGTTCTGATAATCGTCCCTCGATTTCTATCGTGGGCCCGGTGAGGCAACTGACAGGTCCGGACTTCCGCAGTTTGTTCAGCAGGTAGAAATCTTCACCGGTGTTTCGCTTTGGAAAGCCGCGCACACCTGCGTAACGGTCGGCTGAAAATGCCATGGTTGACCCAATTGTGGTGTAGGCGTAGCCAGAGCCTGCCCAGCGCAGGCCGGCGGCATAGTAGAGCATGCTGAGCTCATAGGCGCGGCAGGCCCGTTCCAGTTCCGGGGTCGTAACGTGATGAAACGGAAACAGCGTGGCTGCGCTGGATTCTCGAACTGATGCTGGCAGGTCGAAATAGTTTGCCGGCAGCCTGACATCGGCATCGCTGGTAAATATCCATGGATCATCGATGATGCCCCTGTGGATGAGTGACAACGCCAGGTCGCAACCGATTTTCCTGGCGAGACCGACTCCCTGGCGAATCGGAATACGCCGACCCCTGGAATACCGATCCACGATGACGAGGTTCGCCCGATTGGCCTGCGCGAGGCCTGCCGCCAGTCGTTCAGTGGTTGCGTCGGGACCTGAATCAGGGCAATTCACTACAACGATCACCAGGTAGTTACCTTTCACCTTGTGCCAGACTTTGAGCAATTTTTCAGCGGATTCAGCTCGAGCGGGAATGACCAGCACATGATCGTATCGGTGTTCTACGTTGTGTTCGCTTGCCTCTGGTTCCGCGTAGCGTGACAGGTACTTGTCGACAGGGTGCACAGCAGTATCAATGCAGGCGGCTGCGAACCGGTAACGACGCGATCAGGACCTGCTCAATGCCAATCCATTCCGAAAGGCGGGTTTCAACCTCCCGTGCAGGAAAGTATTCCAGGGCAAGGTCCAGGAAAAGCCGATGGTGGCCGACTTCAGAGTTCGCGAGTGCCCGGTAAAAGGAAGACAACTGCTCGTCCTGCAACGATGCTGCCAATAGCCGGAATCTTTCTTCACCGCGTGCCTCGATGACAGCGGCAACAAGCAGCCTGTCCAGGAAATAAGCGTCGGCACCTTTGCGCACGTGCTCCCGCAGGCTGTTCACGTAGGGATCTTTTTCATCTGGCGGCATTACCAGTTTCCTTTCCTGCATGAGCCGGACCACCTGTTTGAAATGGTTGAGCTCTTCCAGTGCCAGGTCCACCATCTCGCGAACCAGCGTTTCCCTGTCCGGGTAGTGCACCACCAGTGACATGGCCATTGAAGATGCCTTGCGTTCGTTGGCAGCATGATCGGCCAGGAACTCATCAAAATTCTCGCAGACGCAGGTGGCCCACTCAGCCGGGCTGGGTGAGAGGTGGATTTTCATCGAGGCAGGACTTCTGCGAAAAACTTGGCGATTTCTTCTACTTCTTCCAGGCAGACCTGGTGTCCCATTGGGTAGTCAAACCAGCGCACGTCGTAACCCATGCGAATAAGGTTTTCCCTCGAGGTGGCTGCCCGCATGATGGGGATCATCGGGTCCTGGGTACCGTGCGCCGTCATGATTGGAATGGCCAGGTTAGCGTCATGCATTTCTGCCTGCGTGCCGGCGAAATCATAGAGATAGGTTGATATGGCAAGGATGCCGGCAAGGCGCTTTTCATATCTTATGCCTGTATGAAGGGCAATGACGCCACCCTGCGAGAAACCGGCCAGGAGGATGTTTTCAGATGGGATGCCTCGAGCCTGTTCGTTTTCGATAAATGCCCTGATCTGATCCATGGACTCGTTGATGTCTTCGCGCCCCTCGGTTTCTGAGTGTGGAATGAAGTCATACCAGGCACGCATTTCAGCGCCATCATTGATGGTTACCGGTCGCACCGGCGCATGCGGAAAGATGAAACGAATGCTGGAATCTTCCGGCAGCTTCAGTTCCGGGACGATTGCTTCAAAGTCGTGACCGTCGGCGCCGAGCCCATGCAGCCAGATGACGGTAGACCTGGCAGGGCTGTCTGGTTCAATTTCGATGTGTTCTAGCATGATGGAATGATAGCGGACCGGATTCTGCAGGCAAGCGGCCACTCATTTGCCCTTGGTCTGCCATGTATGACTAAATACAGGGCTTTGTAGAATCAGGTGGAGAAAAGATAAGTGGGACCGTTAACAGGGACAAGAATTATTGAACTCGCAGGTATCGGACCTGGCCCTTTCTGCGGCATGCTGCTGGCTGACATGGGCGCTGAAGTTATCCGTGTCGACAGGGCGGCAGGCCAGCCGCGCAGGGCGCAGGATGTGCTGACCCGTGGCCGTAAATCCATTGCCGTTGATTTGAAAAGTGACAGCGGCAAGGAAGTCATACTGAAACTGTGTGAATCCGCTGATGCGCTGTTCGAGGGGTTCCGGCCCGGGGTCACCGAACGCCTGGGTGTTGGTCCGGCAGACTGTATGGCGCGCAATGAGAAGCTGGTCTACGGCAGAATGACAGGCTGGGGGCAGGAAGGTCCGATGGCCCAGGCCGCAGGGCATGACATTAACTATATTTCTCTTATCGGCGCACTGCATGCGATTGGTGAGAGCGGAGGCAAACCGGTACCTCCTCTCAACCTGGTGGGTGACTTCGGTGGGGGCGGTATGTTCCTGGCGTTTGGCATGGTGTGCGCCATGCTTGAAGCACAGAAGTCCGGTAAAGGCCAGGTGGTTGATGCAGCCATGGTCGATGGTGCGGCAACACTGATGGCAATGTTCTTTACCATGCAGGCTTCGGGTGCTTTCAGTATGAATCGTGGCACAAACCTGCTGGATGGTGGCGCACATTTTTATGGCACTTATGAAACCAGTGATGGCAAGTACATTTCTCTGGGCTCCATTGAGCCCCAGTTCTATGCATTGCTTGTTGAAAAAGCTGGTCTCGATCCCGAGCGTTTCTCAGCCCAGATGGACCAATCCAGGTGGGGTGAATTCAAGGCGGAGCTGACGGAAGTTTTCAAAACGAAAACCCGCGACGAATGGCGCGAGATCATGGAAGGCACCGATGTCTGCTTTGCACCTATCCTTGCGCTTGATGAAGTGCACCTGCATCCTCACGCCGAGGCCCGTAATTCATTCGTTGAGTTAGAGGGCGTGCTGCAACCAGCGCCTGCCCCTCGATTCTCTCGCACGGAACCTGCCGTAACTCACGGGTCTCGCCTGCCCGGAGAAGACACCGTCGAAGTGCTCCAGAATGCCGGCCTGGCACAGGCAGAAATTGACGAGTTGCTCGGTTCTGGTGCGGTAGTACAGGCCTGATCACCTGATTGCCACATTAAGGGGCGTCTTTACCGAATCTTTTTGGTTTTGATTGCCCCAAAGTGGCTGCATACCCTGAAAGAAGTGCGTTATCATGGCTGCTCTCCCGGTCAGGCTGACGAGCAGATTGAGGAGACAGTCAAGAGCAAGCGAGGCACAGAAATAGATGAGCGTAGAACTACTGGATACGACAAGGTTTCACGGGTTTCGAGTCAGACGTCAGATTGCCGGGAAGACCTATCAGGAATACTTCTCGCTGAAGAAAGACGGCAAGCGTCTTCGGGGAGCCGATCGAGCGAAGGTCAAAGCAAAGGCAGAAGCTCGCGATGAGGTGCTGGCCAAACAACAAAACAAGGCAAAAGCAGAAGCTGCGGAAGCAGCATTGTTTGATACCAAAGGGAAGGTTCGTGGCATCCTTTTCCGGATGAAAACTGAAAAGAGCGGAACGCGAACTCCGGTTTTCCAGATCGGTATCATGTCCACCAAACTCGATAAAATCGTTAACACAACTGTCTCGATAAACCTGCATGGGCTGAAAGGAGCCTGGCAGAAAGCTGTCGACTTCTATGCCGAACACAAGAAGATTTCCAAGCGCTCGCCTCTCTACAAGAAGTTGCTTCGTGCACAGCCAAGCAAGGCACAACTGGATGCCATGAAGCGCAAGCGTAGAAAAAGGTAGCGCTAGCGCTAGACAGGAAGAAAAAAGGGGGCCATTCCCGGAGTGTGGCCCCCTTTTTTGCGTCCGCAGATTGGTGGTATGTTGTTGTTTTATATGTATGTTTTCTGGATATGGTGTGACTGACTATAAAAAAGAATACTCGCAGGCATTGGCTGACCCGCAATCCTATTGGGCTGAGCAGGCGAAAAACATTGCCTGGTACAAGGCGCCCAGCACCATTCTCTCCAAAGACTCGAATGACAATGATGCCTGGTTCGTCGATGGCGAATTGAACTCGGCTTACCTGGCTCTCGACTATCATATCGAACAGGGCAGGGGTGAACAGACAGCGCTAATCTACGACTCGCCGGTCACGAACACGAAGAGTACGTATTCATTTATTGAACTGCGCGACGAGGTCGCGAGGTTTGCTGGTGTGCTTGATGGTCTTGGTGTCACCAAGGGTGACAGGGTCATCATCTATATGCCAATGATTGCCGAGGCTGCCATTGCCATGCTGGCATGCGCGCGCATTGGGGCAATTCACTCTGTGGTGTTCGGTGGATTTGCACCACGTGAACTTGCAACGCGCATTGATGATGCGACACCCAGGGTTATCCTTTGTGCGTCATGCGGTATCGAGTTTGCCAGCGTGATCGCTTACAAGCCGCTGGTTGATGAGGCTCTCAAAATCAGTGAGCACGCGGTTGAACACTGCGTTGTATTGCAGAGATCGCAGGTGGCTGCCGAATTGGGTAATGATATTGATCGGGACTGGCAATCACTGCTGGCCGACGCTGCTCCTGTGGATCCCGTTCCAGTCCTTTCATCCGATCCTCTATATATTCTGTACACATCCGGTACAACGGGTAAGCCTAAAGGAGTGGTGCGCGACAACGGTGGCCATGCGGTTGCGTTGAGCTACAGCCTTCGAAAGCTTTACAACGTAAAAGCAGGCGAAGTGTTCTGGGCGGCATCCGATGTCGGTTGGGTCGTGGGGCATTCCTATATTGTTTATGGCCCGCTGTTCGCTGGATGTACAACCATACTGTTCGAAGGCAAACCCGTGAGGACCCCGGATGCCGGTACCTTCTGGCGCGTGATTGCCGACCATGGAGTCAACGTTTTCTTCACGGCGCCAACAGCATTCAGGGCAATCAAGAAAGAAGACCCCGATGCTGCATTGCTGAAAGATTACGATGTGAGCTCGCTGAGAACTCTTTTTGTCGCCGGTGAGCGAACCGATCCTGCAACCTATGAATGGTTGTGCCAAATCCTCGGGATTCCAGTGATTGATCACTGGTGGCAGACGGAAACGGGGTGGCCGGTTGCGTCAGTACCCATGGGCATTGAATATTCCGAGCCCAAGGCTGGCTCCGTTGCTCTGCCAGTCCCAGGATTTGATGTTCAGATTCTCTCCGAGGCAGGCGAGAGACAGGGCGCTGGTCAGGAGGGTGATGTAGTTATCAAGCTGCCGCTGCCTCCCGGTTGCCTGCCAACTGTCTGGGGTGATCATCAGCGATACCTGGACGCCTACCTCTCTGAACATCCCGGTTATTACCACACCGGTGATGGCGGATATGTTGATGAAGATGGCTACCTCTACATCATGGGTAGGACGGATGACGTGATTAATGTTGCCGGCCATCGCCTTTCTACAGGCCAGATGGAGGAGGTTGTGGCGGCGCATCCTGCGGTTGCGGAGTGCGCGGTGGTTGGTGTTGAAGACAGGGATAAGGGGCAGGTTCCTGCCGGGCTGGTGATCATCAAGGACGGCGTTAACATTGAACCTGGCAAGCTGCAGGATGAACTGGTCGCGATGGTTCGTGCGGAAGTGGGTGCCTTTGCCAACTTCAAGCAGATCGTACTCGTTCAACGGTTGCCGAAAACCCGTTCCGGCAAGATTCTGAGGCAGGTCATCCGCAAGATTGCCGACAGAAAGCCATATGAAACTCCGGCGACCATTGATGACCCTGTGATCCTGCATGAGATCAGTGATGCGCTCAGGGACGGAAAAATCGGACTGATCGGGGAGGGCTCATGAAAACTGTTTTGATTACCGGCGCGTCTTCCGGTTTTGGTGAAGCCTGCGCACGCCGATTTGCCGCCGCTGGGGACAAGGTTATTGTTGCTGCCAGGAGGACCGAGCGCCTCGACGCGCTCGTTGGCGAGCTGGCTGAACAGACGGAGTGCCATGCGGTGACGCTGGATGTTCGTGACAGGCAAAGCGTTGCTGCGGCGGTTGAAAACCTGCCGGAAGGTTTTGCTGAAATTGATGTGCTGGTTAACAATGCCGGTCTCGCCCTTGGGCTTGAGCCTGCAGAAAATGCGGACCTTGATCACTGGGACACCATGGTGGATACCAACATCAAGGGACTCATGTACTGCACTCGTGCGGTGCTTCCCGGGATGGTGGCCCGTGGTGGCGGGCACGTGGTAAATATCGGTTCGGTTGCCGCCAGCTGGCCCTATCCGGGTGGCAATGCATATGGTGGCAGCAAGGCGTTTGTGCAGCAGTTTTCCCGCAACCTCAGGACCGACCTTCTGGGCAAGAATATCCGGGTTTCAGTTGTTGAACCCGGAATGTGTGAGACGGAATTCTCCCTGGTCCGGTTCGAGGGTGATGCTGACAAGGCAGCTTCCGTCTATGCTGGAATGGAGCCACTTTCCGGCGTTGATATAGCAGAAATTGTCTATTGGACGACCAGTTTGCCGCCACACATTAATGTGAACCAGCTAGAGGTGATGCCTGTAGCACAGGCCTGGTCGCCCTTTGCGGTACACAGGGATTAGCACCGCCAGTTCATCGGTCCAGGTGTGAAAGGGCCGGTAAATAGCGCTATACTCGCGGTGTACCCACCTGATCACCTGAGAGTTGTAATCGCCATGATCATTGTCCATGGAACCTTCCCCGTAAAAGCTGAAGTTCGTGAGGATGCACTTGAGCTGATGCTAGAAATGGCTGCTGCCAGCCGTGCGGAAGAGGGGTGTATCAGTTACGAGTTCTATGTTGGCCTGTCTGACCCGAACCAGTTGCTGTTGTTCCAGGAGTGGGAATCGGTTGACGCACTCCAGGGACATTTCGAAACAGATCACATGGAAGAGTTTCTGAAAGTTTTACCTGATGTACTTGACGGAGAAGTGGCGACCCGCCGCTACGAAGTTCGCGTCAGTGATGATGTGTTTGAGCCCGTGGATTTCGAACCGGAGCCGATCCCCCAGTCCCAGGAACGTGAAAAGATCATTCACTGATCATTTCGCCGAACTACAAAATCTCCAGGATACTTTCCGGCGGCCTGCCGACTCTCGCCTGATTGCCGCTGACAACGATCGGACGTTGTAACAGTTTCGGTGCCTTGAGTATTGCTTCTATTACCGCGTCATCATCAGAGTCTTTGGATAGTCCAGAGACCTTGAATTCATCCTCACCGGTACGCACGATATCCATGCCGTTGACCCCCAGTTTGCTGATGATGGCCTGCAATGTCTTCCTGTCTGGTGGTGACTCGAGGTAAGGCACGATGTTGATCTCGAGGTCGTGCTCTTCCAGCAACGCCAGTGTCTGCCTTGATTTGGAGCAGCGGGGGTTGTGATAAATAGTTACTGAAGTCATAGTCCAACACTCGGGAATCATTTACCAAAGTTAATGTCGCAGAGTTTATCAGGTCTGGATGACAAGGCTGCCGCAGTTTGGGACTTTATCAAACTGCTGGTCAGGAACTATGCTGAGGACGGTTGCCAGTCAACGGCTGCAGCACTGACCTACCAGACGCTGTTCGCTTTGGTGCCCCTGCTGACCATCACCTATACCATCTCCTCAGCATTCCAGGCGTTCTCCGGACTTGGCGACCAGTTGCAGACTTTCGTTTTTGACAATGTGCTGCCGGAGAATGTCGCTGTTGTGCAGGACTACCTGCAGGAGTTCTCCGAGCAGGCCAAGAACCTGTCGGTTCCAAGTCTGCTCGTCATCGCTGTAACGGCCTTCCTGATGATGTACACCATTGAAAAATCTTTTAACGAGATCTGGCGTATCCGGGAGCCCAGGCACGGTTTCCAGCGCATACTCATGTACTGGGCCATTCTTTCCCTTGGCCCGGTTTTGATGGGTATAGGGCTTGCGATCACGGTTTACCTGTTTTCCCTGCCTCTGCTGACTGATGTTGCCGGCACTTCCAATCTCATTGCGCTGATTCCGATTGTGCTTAACACTGCAGCCTTCACCCTGATGTACATCACGGTGCCAAACTGCGTGGTACCACTTCGACACGGAGTCATTGGCGGGTTTGTCGTGGCGATTGCTTTTGAGCTGGTGAAGCAACTTTTCGGCACGGTGATGGCGAACACGGATTTCGCGGTTATCTATGGCACCTACGCAGCAGTGCCGCTGTTCCTCATTTGGCTATATGTCTCCTGGACAATTGTGCTTTTTGGCGCTGAATTGACCAAAAACATGGGACTCTTTCGTTCCCAGCGTAGCAAGCTGATGGAACCGCCTCTGGTGCAGGTTCTGATAATCCTGAACGAATTTTTTCGCTGTCATCGTACCGGCGACGTTGTAACCGATCGATCCATTACCAGGCTGAGTCACCGGGTAGATATGCAGACCTGGCACGAATACAAGAGTCGTCTTCTGGGCCTCGGCTTGATTCGAAGTGTCGATCGGGGTGGGCTGGTGCTGTCAAAGGACCTGAACGAGGTGTCTTTCTGGGAGCTGTATCGGGATCTGCCCTGGCCCATGCCTGCGGGATTCACGCGGCCTGGGGATGGCTGGGAAAGCATGGTCAATGAAAGGCTTGAGGCGTCTTACGAAGACAGGCGCAAGGCTTTTGACCTGGACCTGGAACGACTGTTTCGCGGAGAACTTCATTGAAACAACTGCTGTTATTGACCCTATTGCTGCTTGCCGGCTGTGCGCAGCCAGATTTCGTAGATACCCGGGGAAACGGGTACCGGTACGCTGATTATCAGGGTAAAACCATGGTGATTAACTACTGGGCGACCTGGTGTGCACCCTGCATCAAGGAAATTCCAGAGCTGATCGCGCTCGACGAAAGTCACGAAGACATTGTTGTCTTTGGCGTGAATTTTGATGCCCCGCCGCCGGAAGAGGCAGCAGCGCAGATCGAAAGAATGAAGATCACATTCCCGGTATATGCGGAAGATCCTTATCCCGTGCTGGGTTTCGATCAACCCCAGGTTCTGCCCACCACCATTATCATTGGGCCGGACGGTGAGATCAGGAGCACGCTGGTAGGTCCCCAGACCGAGGAGACCCTGCTCGAGGCGATTCGCGCTGGTTAGCTCGCCGGTTATCGTTAACTCACCAGGGCTTCGATCTCATCAACCGGAACATCGCGGGATTCACCGTCACGCCGATACTGGTATTCCACAACCCCTTTCTCGAGGCCTCGATCTCCAATCACGATTCTATGGGGTATGCCGATTAGTTCCGCATCGGCGAACTTGGCGCCTGGACGCACACCATCGCGATCATCCATCAGAACTTCGACGCCCCTGCTGATGAGCGCTTCGTACAGTTTTTCGGAGGCTGCGGCTACAGCCTCAGACTTGTGTGCGTTGACAGGGATGATAATCACACGGAAAGGTGCGATGGGTTCTGGCCAGATGATGCCGTTTTCATCGTGGTTCTGTTCGATGATTGCGCCTACCAGGCGGGTGACACCCATCCCATAGCAGCCCATCTGCATGACCTGGGCCTTTCCGTTCTCGTCGAGCACGGTGGCATTCATGGCGGAAGAATACTTGTCGCCGAGCTGGAAGATGTGACCGACTTCGATGCCGCGTTTGAACTGGATGGTACCCTTGCCGTCAGGGCTGGGGTCACCTTCAACAACTTCCCTGATGTCGTAGACAGAGCCTGCCCCGGCATCGCGGCCCCAGTTCATATTAACCAGGTGGTAGTCGTCCCTGTTGGCGCCGGCTACAAAGTTTTTCAGAGCGGCGGCACTGCGATCCACGATCACGGGGATCGGCAGGTCTTTGGGGCCGATTGAACCGGGTGCGCAGCCCAGCTTTGACTTGATCGCCTCGTCGCTTGCCATCTTCAGTGGCGTAGCTACACCGGGTACTTTCTCTGCCTTGATGGTATTGAGCGTGTGATCACCTCGCAGCACCAGGGCAACCAAGTCTGCCTCGTCGCCCTCGACAATCAGGGTTTTCACTGACTTCTCAACTGGCAGCTTCAGGAATTCGGAGACTTGTTCAATGGTGCGTACGTTAGGTGTATGAACCTCCTCAAGAGTACCTTCAGGATCGGTTTCTGTGTCCGGTGCCAGGGCCTCTGCCATTTCAATGTTTGCGGCATAGTCCGAGTCTGATGAGAAGGCAATCTTGTCTTCACCACTTTCCGCCAGAACGTGGAATTCCATGGAAGCGCTGCCACCTATGCTGCCTGTGTCCGCCAGCACAGGTCTGAAATCCAGGTCCATGCGCTCCAGGATTTTCGAATAGGCATCGAACATGTCCTGGTACGTGGCCTCAAGGGAAGCCTGGTCCATATGGAAAGAATAGGCGTCTTTCATCACGAACTCGCGCGAGCGCAGCACCCCAAACCGGGGGCGTGTTTCGTCTCGGAACTTCGTCTGGATCTGGTAGAAGTTCACCGGTAGCTGCTTGTGACTTTTCAACTCACCACGGGCCATGTCCGTGATAACTTCCTCATGGGTTGGGCCAAAACAGAACTCCCGCCCGTGCCGATCGCTGAACTGAAGCAACAATCCCTCGTCGTACTGGCTCCACCGGCCGGACTCGTGCCAGAGCTCTGCCGGTTGAACGACAGGCAGCAGTACCTCCTGTGCGCCTTTGGCGTTCATTTCCTCGCGGATGATGGTTTCAATTTTCTGCAGGACGCGGAGTCCCATTGGCATCCAGGTATAAATGCCTGAAGCCAGTTTTCGAATCAGCCCGGCGCGAATCATCAACTGGTGGCTGATGATCTCTGCATCGGAGGGAGTCTCCTTGAGCGTGGCGATGGTGTATCTTGACGATCTCATGATAGGTACTTCTACTTTCTGTTCAGGGGTTAATGATGTCTATTGTTCATAAAGGGGACTGCCACTGTGGGCGCGTCCAGTTTGAATTTGAATCGGAACCCGATGTCGAAATTCACGAGTGTAATTGTTCTATATGCAGCCGGGTCGGCTTTCAGCATCTTATCATTCCGGCCGCCGCTTTTAAGTTGCTCACGGATTGGCAGGAGCTGACGCTTTATACCTTTAGCACGGGGGTTGCGAAACACTATTTCTGCAGAACCTGCGGTGTTAAGCCATTCTATGTGCCTAGATCCAATCCGGATGGTATCAGTATCAATTTTCGCTGCGTGGATGACTCCTCATTCAGCCATGTTTCCTTCGAACCCTTCGACGGGCAGAACTGGGAACAGAATGCCGGCGCGCTCTCTCACCTGAGTCAGCCCTGAGCCGCTTTTAGATGCAGCCCAAAAAAAAGGCCGCTGATGCGGCCTTTTTCAGAAAAGCTGTTCGAGTTTAGACAAACTCTTTCAGGCCCTTCAGTGGCAGCACCTTGATGCGCGTGCTAGCCGGCTTGGCTGCAACGTCCATCAGTTCACCTGGGCGGAACGGGTTAGGAACACCCTTGCGTGCCTTGCGAGCGGGCTTCTTAACTGTCTTGATCTTCAGCAGACCAGGCAGAGTGAACTCCCCGGCTCCGCCTTTCTTGACGTGACGCTCGATCAGATCGGACAGTTCGTCCAGCACGGCACTAACCTGCTTTTTGGAAAGTTCGGTGTTTTCCGCAATTTCCGCAAGGATGGCACTTTTTGTGTACTTGTCCTTGATTGCAGGTTTTCTCTTAGCAGGAGCTTTCGCTGTTGCCTTCTTAGCAGCCATTCAGTAATCCTTATGTGTGTAATGTTAAAAATCTGAACTCAAAAAAAAGAAGAAGGCGCCACAACAGTTTCTGGCACCCTCTTCTCTTGGGTGTGTTTTATATCCGATTGAATTAGGCCATTCAAGAAAAACCCTTTAAATCTCGATACATGACCCCATATTCACCCAAATGGTGCATGTCGCCATCGGGGTGGTTTGTTAATATAATGCGCTGCCGCTGGAATGGAGGTGCCGGCGGCAACAAACGGATGAGGACCAAGATGCCTATTTATGAATACCAATGTGAAGCCTGTTCCCACAAACTGGAAAAGCTTCAGAAAATTTCTGACGATCCACTCACGGTCTGTCCTGGGTGTGGTGCTCCGAAACTGACCAAGCTGATTTCAGCCGCAGGGTTCCGTCTGAAAGGTGGTGGCTGGTACGAAACCGACTTTAAAACTGGCAAGAAGAAGAACGTTTCCGGGGACTCTGGTTCAGGGTCAGGCTCCGGGTCTTCATCGAGCAGTTCCTCCAGCGAATCTTCTTCTTCATCTGCCGCCTCCAGTTAGGTAACAGACCGGGTTTAAGGTTCCGTAACCGTCAGAATAATTCTCGCCGTTAGGGGTAAAACATGCGTAGCCACCTATGTGGCCAGCTGAGGGATTCTCACATTGGTGAGGAAGTCTCTTTGTGTGGTTGGGTTCACCGTCGCCGTGATCACGGCGGTGTTATTTTTCTTGATGTCCGTGACTATACGGGCATCGTTCAGGTGGTCTATGACCCTGATACCGTGGAAGCATTTGCGCTTGCTGACCAGGTGCGTAATGAGTTTGTCATCGAGGTGAAGGGGCGTGTACGTGCTCGTGATGACGAGGCCGTTAATCCCAAGATGGCCACCGGTATGATTGAAGTCCTGGGGCTCGAGTTGAATATCCTTAATCGCGCTGAGACACCACCTTTCCAGCTTGATGAATATTCCAGTGCTGGTGAAGATGTGCGCCTGCGAAACCGGTCTATCGATCTGCGTCGCCCCGAAATGCAGGAGAAACTGCGCCTTCGATCCGAGGCCACGCACCTGGTGCGTAACTTCCTGCATGAACATGGTTTCGTGGATATAGAAACTCCCATACTGACCAAGGCGACCCCGGAAGGGGCGCGAGATTATCTTGTGCCCAGCCGTGTCCATCCCGGCAACTTCTATGCATTGCCGCAGTCTCCACAGATATTCAAACAGCTGCTGATGATGTCTGGCTTCGACCGCTACTACCAGATTGCGCGATGTTTCCGTGATGAAGACCTGCGTGCAGATCGCCAGCCCGAGTTTACGCAGATCGATATCGAGATGAGCTTTGTGGATCAGCAGGAAGTGATGGATATCACGGAAAGGATGATTCGTGAACTGTTCCAGAAGCTGATTGATGTCGACCTGGGTGAAATTCCGGTGCTTGACTACTCGGATGCCATGAAACTTTATGGCTCAGATCGACCGGATCTCCGCTTTGGGCTGACCATGGTGGACGTGGAAGACCTGATGAAAGATGTTGAATTCAAGGTGTTCAGTGGGCCTGCCAATGATGCCAGCTGCCGGGTTGCCGCCCTGAGATTGCCGGGTGGTGATCGGCTGACCCGCAAGAATCTGGATGACTACACCAAGTTCGTCAGCATCTATGGAGCCAAGGGGCTCGCCTATATCCGGGTCAACAGCCTCGACGAGGGCATGGACGGCCTGCAGTCACCGATTCTCAAGTTCCTGCCTGAAGAAGTCGTTAATGCCATTCTTGAACGCGTCGGTGCAGAGGTGAACGACGTCATTTTCTTTGGCGCTGACAAAAAAAGCATCGTCAACGATGCACTTGGTGCCCTCAGAAACAAACTGGCGGAAGACCTGGACCTGTATGAGCGACCCTGGTCCTCATGCTGGGTTGTGGATTTCCCCATGTTCGAGGAAAACGATGATGGTTCTGTGACAGCAGTCCACCATCCGTTTACCGCGCCGTCAGGTGATCTTGAGCGCATGGAAGAAGACCCGCTTTCTGCCTCGTCCCTGTCTTATGACCTGGTGATTAATGGCTATGAAGTGGGTGGCGGTTCCATCCGTGTTCATGACCCTGCTGTGCAGCAGAGCATATTCAGGGTGCTCAGGCTTTCCGATAATGAAGCCAATATCAAGTTCGGCTTCCTGCTGAATGCCCTGAAGTATGGTGCGCCTCCCCACGGTGGCCTGGCATTTGGACTGGACCGCCTGGTGATGTTGCTTTCCGGCAGCACGGCCATCCGGGACGTGATTGCGTTTCCGAAGACCCAGACAGCCACATGCCTGCTCACCTCAGCCCCGAGTGAAATTGAACCGGAGCTGCTCAAGGAGCTGGGCATTGCCATTACAGTAGAAAAGCCCGAGGAAGAGTAGCCCATGGCAGGCCATAGTAAGTGGAGCAACATCAAGCACCGAAAAGCCGGACAGGACGCCAAGCGCGCAAAAGTTTTCACCAAGATTATCCGGGAGCTGACCGTCGCTGCCCGTGATGGTGGCGGTAATCCCGACGATAACCCTGGTCTTCGAACGGTTATCGACAAGGCCAAAGCGGCCCAGATGCCCAAGGACACAATGGAACGAGCTATCGCTCGCGGAGCAGGAGGGGATGACGGCGCTGATCTTTCGGCTGGAACCTATGAAGGTTATGGTCCTGGCGGGGTGGCCATCATGGTGGAAACCATGACCGACAACAAAAACCGAACAGTGGCAGAAGTGCGTCATGCCTTCTCCAAGGCAGGTGGTAATCTCGGTACCGATGGCTCCGTCGCTTACCTGTTCGACAAAAAAGGGCAGATTCATTTCGAACCGGGCACCCCTGAAGATGAGGTGATGGAAATAGCCATCGAATCCGGTGCAGAAGATGTCGAGGCTGATGAAGACGGATCTATCTCCGTGACCACAGCGCCGGAGGACTATCTCACCGTCAAGGAAGCGCTTGTTTCCGGAGGTTTGGAGCCCGCTGCTGCAGAAGTCTCCATGATTGCCCAGACCTACAGTGACCTTGATATGGAAACGGGCGAAAAAGTCTTGCGGCTGGTTGAGGCTCTGGAAGACCTTGACGATGTTACCGACGTTTTCACCAATGCTTCTTACCCCGACGAGTTAATGGGGCAGTAAATCCTGGCCCGGTGGTCCGCGTTGTATCACGGCAAGATTTTTCGCCGCAGGCGCACTATCCAGATGAACTGATGGGCTAAGCCCCTGATTTTCAAGGTTTGACCCCATCTGCTGTGCTAGACTAGCGGCATGGCAATTATCCTCGGAATTGATCCAGGCTCGCGGGTTACCGGCTATGGCGTCATCAAGGCTGTCGGTAACCGACAGGATTACATCGCCAGCGGTTGTATCCGGACCACAGACAAGGAAACACTGCCTGAACGACTGCATGTCATCTTCCAGGGTGTGTCCCAGATCATCTCTGAATACTCTCCCGACGAACTTGCGATAGAACGAATCTTCATGGCGCGCTCTGCCGAATCAGCACTGAAACTGGGTCACGCCCGCGGCGTCGCTGTGGTGGCTGCTGTACAGCAGAAGCTGCCGGTCCATGAGTATGAGGCACGCAAGATTAAGCAGGCGGTGGTAGGCAGCGGCTCTGCCAACAAATCCCAGGTCCAGCACATGGTCATGACCCTGTTGAACCTGCCGTCGAAACCACACTCAGATGCGGCAGATGCGCTTGCGATAGCCATCTGCCACAACAATACACAGCTGAACCTGGCGCGGATGGCATCAAACAATGCGAAAATCATTGGTGCGGAACGTTTTCGCCGCGGTCGTTTGAGCCAAACCGGTGACAAGTCATGATCGGCCGGTTGACAGGCTCGGTGATAGAAAGAACGCCGGGTGCGCTTTTGCTGGACGTCTCGGGTGTTGGCTACGAGGTGGAGATATCCCTGACCACGTCTGCCGCCCTGGCGGAAGTGGAAGGATCAGTCGTGATTCATACGCACCTCGTTGTACGAGATGATGCACACCTGCTTTACGGGTTTGCCACCCTGGATGAACGTGAGATGTTCCGAACCCTGATTCGGGTAAATGGCGTTGGTCCGAAGATGGCGCTTGGGATATTGTCAGGTCTTGATGCAGTTTCGTTTGCGCGTGCTGTGCTGGGTGATGACGTGAAGGCCCTGACGGCGCTTCCGGGCGTTGGCAAGAAGACGGCAGAGCGGTTGATCATTGAAATGCGTGACAAGGTGGAGATGCTGGGGGCGAGCATGTCCGAAGCACCCGGCCCGGTGACAACTGATATCAGCGAAGACGCCGAGTCAGCGCTGATTGGGCTTGGCTACAAAACACAGGAAGCCGCGCGGGCTATTGCGCAGGTTGAAGATCCTGCGGACGATGTTGAAACCCTGATCAGGCAGGCACTGAAAGTGCTTATGACGAAGTAGTGTGTGACCAACCAGTGTGTGACCAGGCAGTGTGTAAACAGGCAACGTGAACTCCGAAAATGATTGAATCAGATCGAATCGTAACCGCCGGTGCCACTGATGCGGAACAGTCCCAGGACTGGGCAATCAGACCCCAGACCTTTGATGAATATTGTGGCCAGTCCGAAGTCAGCGAGCAGATGCGACTTTTTATTACCGCTGCAAAGAAGCGTGATGAAGCGCTGGACCACACACTGATATTTGGTCCTCCCGGTCTTGGCAAAACCACATTGGCAAACATTATCGCGAACGAGATGGGTGTGGAAATTCGTGCCACGTCAGGACCTGTCATTGAAAAAAAAGGTGATCTTGTCGCCCTGTTAACGAACCTCGAAAGGGGCGATGTCCTGTTCATCGATGAAATTCACCGTCTGACGCCGGCCATTGAGGAGGTGCTTTATCCCGCTATGGAAGACTACCAGGTGGATATCACGATTGGTGAAGGCCCCGCTGCCAGGTCGATCAAGCTGGATCTGCCGCCTTTTACGCTTGTCGGTGCGACCACGCGAACAGGCCTGCTGACTTCGCCGTTTCGTGACCGGTTCGGCATTATTCAGCGCCTGGAGTTTTACAATGTTCGGGACCTGACCACTATTGTCGGTCGGTCTGCACGCATGATCGGTGTTGAGTGTGAGCAGGAAGGTGCCAGTGAAATTGCGGTGCGCAGTCGGGGCACACCTCGGATAGCAAACCGTTTGTTACGTCGGGTCCGTGATTATGCGGAGGTCGAAGGTGATGGTGTCGTCACCCGGGAAGTCGCAGATCGGGCATTGAACCTGCTTAAGGTTGACGTCAATGGTTTTGACCAGATGGACCGTCGCCTGCTGCTGGCCATGATTGAGAAGTACGACGGTGGTCCGGTTGGAATCGACAGCCTTGCAGCGGCTGTGGGTGAAGAGAGCAGCACAATTGAAGATGTCTATGAACCTTACCTGATTCAGCAGGGCTTTATAATGAGAACCTCGCGAGGACGAACGGCCACGCGACTCACTTATGAACACTTCGGTATGCCGGCACCAGCAAAGGCCGAAAATAAGGATTTATTTAACGAATGAACGAACCACTTTCCATACTCGATCTTGTACTCAACGCGAGCCTTGTTGTTCAGGCGGTGATGGGCCTGCTGGTTCTGGCATCGCTTGTTTCATGGGTCATGATCTTTCAGCGAGGGTTCGCCCTGTCGGCGATCAGGCGGCAGGCAACAGACTTCGAGAATGAATTCTGGTCGGGCAAGGACCTGGGTGAGCTTTACCGGGAGCTGCATACGGAAGAGGAAGACCCTATTGGCCTGGAGAGTATCTTCGCCTCCGGCTTTCGCGAGTTCACCCGATCGAGCCAGCAATCCGGTATCGACGCTGACCGGGTCATGCAGAATGTGCAGAGAGCCATGCGAGTGGCGCTGGTGCGTGAGGAAGAGCGCCTGGAAACTCATTTGCCTTTCCTGGCAACGGTGGGTTCCACCAGTCCATATATCGGTCTTTTTGGCACCGTCTGGGGCATCATGAACTCCTTCCGCGGTCTCGCGACCGTGAACCAGGCAAGTCTGTCTGTCGTGGCACCCGGTATTTCCGAAGCACTGGTGGCGACGGCAATCGGTCTTTTTGCTGCAATTCCCGCCGTTATTGCCTACAACCGTTACGCCGCCCAGGTAGAAGTCATCATGAATCGCTTCGAAGCCTTTACAGATGAATTCAGCAGTATCCTCTATCGGGCCAGTCACAACAGCTGAGGGGTAAAAAATGGCCAAATCCTCTCGACGAAAGCCGATGTCAGAGATCAATGTCGTTCCTTACATTGATGTCATGCTGGTGTTGCTGGTGATCTTTATGGTGACCGCGCCACTCATGACCCAGGGTATCAAGGTAGACCTGCCGGAAGCGGCTTCCGGACCGCTCGAAGTGGATGACGATGAACCAATGCTGGTTGTGTCGGTCAAAGAGGACGGGAGCTACTACATGAACCTCGGGGAAGAGGAAGAACCGGTACCGCTTTCAGAAATCGGAACAAGGACACAGAAAATTTTGGCCGCCAACCCGGACATCAAGGTGCTGGTTGAAGGCGACAAGAACCTTGCCTATGGGGTGATTGTCGACCTGATGAATACCCTGCAGTCCTCCGGCGCGGTCAGCGTCGGCCTTATCACACAACCCCCGAAGACCTGAGCTGTCATGAGATTGACGCTTACCGACATTTCTTCATATGGCGTAGCGCTGCTCTTTGCATTGCTGATACATGCCGTTGTCATCGGTTTGATGTCTGTGAACTGGAATGAGCCGACCGTCAGTCACATGGATCTCAAGCCCTACTATATTGAGGCATCTGTGGTCTCCAAGAATCCCTACACGGCAGCGGAAGAAAGACAGCGGGATCGGGAAAAGCAGCGTATTGAGAACAAGCTGCGTGATCGCAGGAACACCGAGGCCCGCCTGAAGTCGGAGCAGGAGGCGTGGGAAAAGGCGAGAGCGAATCGACCAGAACCCAAACCTGCACAGCCTGAGCCTCTGCCAGAAACTGTTTCCGAGCCGGAACCGGTCATGGAAGAGACGAGACCCAGTGAAGAAGCAGTGAGTGCGGCTTTTGCCGAGGCAATGGCGCTGGCGCTGCGGGAAGAAGCCAATGCGCGCAAGGCGGTCACCGATGATGAAAAGGCCATGGCTTACGTTTACCAGATACAGCGGGAAATCATCCAAAACTGGTCCAGGCCACCCAGTGCCAGGAATGGCATGGAAGCGTTGCTCCGGGTCCGACTGATTCCCACCGGTGAAGTTGTTGACGTTAAAGTCGAGGATTCCAGCGGCAATGATGCATTTGATCGGTCAGCTGTCCTTGCGGTTCGCAAGGCGAATCGATTTGTTGTGCCGTCTGACACCCGGCGCTTTGAGAGAGACTTTCGTGAGTTTACGGTCCTGTTCAGACCGGATGATCTCCGGTTGTAACGCGAACTATAAGGAAATCACTTGATCAGACTATCCCTATGCCTTCTTGTTGTGCTGCTGTTCAGTTCAGCCAGTCGGGCGGAGTTA
Source organism: Pseudomonadales bacterium (assembly GCA_016779585.1). Classification (GTDB taxonomy): domain Bacteria; phylum Pseudomonadota; class Gammaproteobacteria; order Pseudomonadales; family Azotimanducaceae; genus UBA9659. The sequence continues at coordinate 21,652 of JADHNI010000024.1, read as the reverse complement.
CGAATCGAGATCACCAAGGGCGTTGATAACGCGGTCAAGGTGGCAGTGGTGCCGTTTGCCTGGCGCGGCAAACGTCGACCTCCTATTGCGGTTGACGAGGTCATTTCCGCGGACCTTGGCCTTTCAGGACGATTCGATGCGCTGCCAACCTCGCAGATGCTGAGTCTGCCTAACCAGTCGTCAGAGGTGTTGTCGCGAGACTGGCGAATGCTGGGTGTTGAATACCTGGTGCTCGGTTCGCTGGAGCCCAACGAGGTGCAGGTTCGCCTTCGATTCGAACTCTACGATGTGCTGCGCCAGACAGTTGTCGCGTCGCAGACGATCGAAGGCCTGCCGGGTGAGCTAAGAGACATGGCGCATCATGTCAGTGACGTGGTGTTCGAAGAGTTGACCGGTATCGAAGGTGCATTTTCAACCCGGATCATGTACGTGACAGCACTGGACACAGCGGACGAAAGGCTGTTCCGATTGAATATCGCTGATGCAGATGGTCATCGTGTAGAGACGATCCTGGAATCTAACGAACCTATCCTGTCTGCGGCCTGGTCACCGGATGCCACGATGATCACGTATGTCTCATTTGAGCAGGATGGCCGACCCGCGATTTACCTGCATGAACTGGAGACGGGCAAGCGCCAGATCCTGACAAGTTTTGCCGGGTTGAACGGTGCACCCTCGTTTTCGCCTGACGGCAAGCAGCTGGCGCTGGTGCTGTCGAAAGACGGGAATCCGGACATTTACATCCTGGATCTCCAGACGAGAAGGTTACGGCGCATTACGCGGCACTATGGCATTGATACCGAGCCTTCATGGACACCCGACGGCGAAGCCCTCATATTCACCTCAAATCGGGGAGGCCAACCCCAGATTTACCAGATGCGGCTTTCAGATTTTCAGATCCAGCGGCTGACCTTCGAAGGTGACTATAACGCCAAGGCAAGTCTGCTTCAGGATGGTAGCGGCCTGATTATGGTGCACCGCCGGGAAGGAATCTTTCATATAGCCCTGCTGGACCTGAATCGGGGGCGCCTGACGGTGCTGACAGAAACCAGCCTGGACGAATCTCCCAGCGTGGCACCGAACGGCAGTATGCTGATTTATGCGACCCAGGACCGGGGTGAAGGTATCCTGGCTGCGGTTTCGATTGATGGCGGTGTGAAGTTCAATCTGCCCTCGACAGAGGGTGATGTCAGGGAACCGGCCTGGTCACCCAGGAAAACAAAGACGTTTGTACCGATTGATTAGGCTTCCGGGGAAGTCCAGCAATGCTGCGACCTGACGGCATTCTCTTTATCGAATTTTTGAATTGGTCAGTAAATTTTTGCCACATTTTGTGGTTTAATCCGTCTCTGGAAGTTACACCGTGTGTATAAAGGAGCAAGACATGGGAATTAACAATTTACACAGTCTACTGGTGCTCTGCCTCGCAGCCCTCATTCTGGGCGGTTGTGTGAGCAGTGAACCGGCAGATTCCGGCCCGGATATGGAGCCCATTGAGCAAGCTCCTGACACCAGCAGTTCAACCGATACTTCCGCCGTACCAGCGGGTCCGGTTGTGGAAAATGGCAAGATCGTTCTGCCGACAGGCGATGGAATGAACACTGAGATGCTGAACGGTGTCTTCTACTTCGATTTCGATCAGGCCATTGTGAAGCGGGCTGGTCACGAAGAACTGAACAAACATGCCAGGGTGCTGGCTTCTGATCGCTATCTGCGTGTTCGACTGGAAGGCCATGCTGATGAGCGTGGTACCCGCGAATACAACCTGGCGCTGGGCGAGCGACGAGCCAATGCGGTTCGGGCCTACCTGGTTGCACAGGGCGCATCGCGTTCCCAGATTGAAGTGATCAGCTATGGTGAAGAGAAACCTGCGAACTCTGGTCACAACGAATCTGCATGGGCGCAGAATCGTCGTGTTGAGATCGTTTATCGCTAAGCGAGTTCATGAACGTTAAACACCTGCTACTGAGTGGTGTGCTGATTCCTGCAATTGCTGCAGTGGTTAGCACGCCACTCTTCGTTTACGGCGCTGATTCTCCGATTGTCGTGGAATCACGGGACTCGACCGTGACCTACCAGCCGCCCGTCGAAATTAATGATGGCGGTGGCGAAATGCCAGGCATTGAAAGCGAATACCAGATGCAGCTCCTGCAGCAGGAAGTCATGCAGCTGCGCGGACAGGTTGAGCAGCTGCAGTACCAGCTGGAGCGTCAGAAGTCGGTGCAGGACGATCGCTACCTGGAACTGGATGCCAGGCTGCAGCAAATTATGCAGGCGAATACGATGCCTGGCGAAATACTTTCTGCGGAAAATGTTGATCGTGAAACGCCGACTGATATGGTCGACCAAAACATGGGCGAGCAGGAGCTCTACGAAACTACCCAGCTCCTGATTCGTAACCGGCAGTACGACCTGGCGATTACGCAGCTGGAATCCCTGATTGCACGATTCCCGGATGGCGAATATACCGCCAACGCCTACTACTGGCTTGGCCAGGTCTATGCCGCCAAGGCTGATCCTGACTTTGAAAAAGCGAGACAGGCGCTGGCTCAGGTGATCAGCTATTTCCCTGAGCATGGCAAGGTGCCTGACGCAGCCTATGCCCTCGGGAAGGTCTATCACACGCTGGGGGACTGCGAGCGGGCAACAGATCTGCTTCAGCAGGTTGTTGACCAGTATCCTGGAAAGTCCGCAGCGAAGCTCGCTGAAACCTATCTTCGAGAGTCGGTGGACTGCGGTCCCTGACACCACCCATGACAACCCTCAGAATCACTGAAATCTTCCATTCGTTGCAGGGAGAGGCAAGGACTGTTGGTCTGCCGACGGCCTTTGTCCGGCTGACGGGTTGTCCGCTGCGCTGCCAGTACTGTGATACAGAGTATGCGTTTCATGGCGGTGAGCAGCAGTCCATCGATGACATCCTGGCCAGGGTGGCTGAAAGGCGAACCGGGCACGTCACCGTGACGGGTGGTGAACCCCTGGCCCAACCCGGTTGCAGGGAGCTGTGCCAGCGCCTCAGTGATGCTGGTTACCAGGTCAGCCTTGAAACGAGTGGTGCGATGGACATTGCAGACATCGATGAGCGAGTGTCCATCGTGCTGGATTTGAAGACGCCAGGCTCAAAAGAGGCCGGTCGTAACCTCTACGAAAACATTGATCTGCTGAAGCAGATTGACCAGGTAAAGTTTGTCATCTGCGATCGCCAGGACTATGAGTGGGCGAGATTCAAAGTGGAAGAGTATCGACTGCCAGAACGTGTGTCTGACGTGCTTTTTTCTGCCAGCTATGAACAACTCTCTTCCACTGAACTTGCGAAATGGATACTGGAGGATGAACTGGCGGTGAGGCTGCAGGTGCAGTTGCACAAAATACTCTGGGGGGACAGACAGGGTGTCTGAGGTAAAAAAGGCAGTGGTCCTGCTGTCAGGTGGCCTGGATTCATCAACCGTGCTGGCGATGGCCAAAGCGCAGGATTTCGAGTGTTACTGCCTTAGCTTCGCGTACGGCCAGAAACACAGCGCTGAGCTGGAGTACGCAAAAAACATTGCAGACTCGATGGGTGCAGCGCAACATCGGATTGCCACTATTGATATCGGTGCCTTCGGTGGCTCAGCACTGACTGACGATGATATCGAAGTGCCGGATGCGTCCGAGGCAGGCGATGAAATCCCGGTGACCTATGTGCCAGCCAGAAACACGGTGTTTTTGTCCTATGCGCTTGGCTGGGCAGAGGTCCTGGGGTCATCTGACATCTTTATCGGGGTAAACGCTGTGGATTACTCCGGTTACCCCGACTGCCGGCCGGAGTTCATCAAAGCCTTCGAAGCAATGGCGAATCTTGCTACCCGTGCCGGTGTAGAAGGCGCAACACTGAGAATTCACTCCCCACTGATCGATCTCACCAAGGGTGAAATCATCCAGCGAGGTACAGCCCTTGGGGTGGATTACAGCCAGACGGTTTCCTGTTACCGACTCTCCGCCTCAGGTGAAGCCTGTGGTGAGTGCGATAGCTGCTCTCTGCGGGCGGCAGGTTTCCAGGAAGCAGGAATTCCCGACCCGACGGTCTACAAAAGTTCCTGAACAACCAGCGAAATTAACGAAAACCGCATCAGAAACTCGCCAAATCTTTAAATAAAGGCGATTGGTAAATGCATCCACACTTTTCGTTTATCGAATATTTAATCTCCCGGCCTAGATTAGCGCCGACTCAGCGAGCCAGTTGAGTAAAACTTTATTTTCTTTGGGGAGATATCCATGAAAGTCCTACTTTCACTTAAGTACATCTTCGCTATCTGTCTGACAACCCTGCTTGCGCATAGCGCTGTTGCGAACGAAACATCGTCTGCAATCCGGGGTTTTGTTACTGACGGTAGCGGGTCCGGCGTCTCAGGTGCAACAGTCACTATTATCAGTGAGACCACCTCACTCACGAGATCCGTAGAAACTAACGAAGAAGGCAGTTTTTACGTTCGAAACCTGCCAATCAGCAGTAGCTATACAGTGACTGTTAACAGCTCAGGCTACTCTGCAAAGTCCTTCCGGGACGTGCAACTCGTGCTGGGCGAAACAACCGACCTGATCTTTGATCTGGCTTCAACAGTTGCTCTCGAAGAGCTGGTGGTTACCGGTACTCGAGTCAAGACTCAGGTTGCTCTTGGGCCAAGCGCTGCGTTTGACCTGGAAACGCTGGAAAAGACTCCCGCGATTAACCGGAACATCACAGACGTTCTGCGAATTGATCCTCGAATTTACGTCGATGAATCCAGAGGGGACATCAATGCGGTTCAGTGCGGCGGCAAAAATTCGCGCTTTAACAGCCTGACGGTTGATGGGGTTCGAATGAATGATTCGTTCGGCCTTAACTCCAGTGGCTATCCGACAGAACGAATGCCTTTCTCTTACGACGCAATTAACCAGGTCGCGGTTGAATTGGCCCCGTTTGATGCGAAGTATGGCGGCTTCACAGCCTGTAATATCAATGCGGTCACCAAGTCAGGCAGCAACGAATTTTTCGGTGGTGTTTTCTATGACTACACAGACGACGATCTGCGCGCAGACAGTCTCGAAGGTGACGATATCAGTACCGGCAGCTTCGATGAGACTCGCTGGGGTGTAAATGTTGGTGGTCCAATCATCAAAGATACGCTGTTCTTCTTTGCGGCTTACGAGAAGCTGGAAGGTGCCAACCTGTTTGATCGCGGTCCGATAGGGTCCGGAGCAGTGAACGAAATCAGTGTTACCCAGGCTGAATTGGATGAAATCGTCAGCATTGCTCGCAACCAGTACCTGTATGATCCGGGTGCGATCCCACAGAGCCTGGAAAACGAAGACGAGAAGATCCTCATCAAACTCGACTGGTACATCAGCGATGCACATCGTGCGGCGTTTACCTATAATTACAACGATGGTAACAACTTTACCGAGTCTGACGGTGGTAGTGATGAGTTTGAATTCCGGAATCACCTCTACGAGCGTGGTGCGGAGCTGAATTCATATATCGGTACACTTTACTCCGACTGGACAGATAATTTCTCCACAGAGATTCGTCTCAGCCACCTTGAACTGGACAATCGCCAGGTCAGTGTTGGCGGTACCGATTTCGGTGAAATGCGTATCGAATTGGATGATGTAGATGTGTACATCGGTGGTGACGATTCACGTCAGTCCAATAAGCTCGACTATGAGATTGATTCGATTTCATTCCGAGGTAATTACCAGTGGGGTGACCACTTGCTGTCATTCGGTTTCGAGCGTGATGAGTTGGAAGTATTTAACCTGTTCCTTCAGCACACAGAAACCGAAATAGGCTTTGACGGCATCGACAACTTTCGCAATGGATTTGCCGATGCGATCTATTACAACAATGCACCGTCTCACAATCCTAAAGATGCAGCCGCTGACTGGGGCTATGAGGTCACTACCCTGTTTGTGCAGGACGAGTTTGACCTGGCTGATAACCTGACAGTCTTAGCTGGTCTGCGTTACGATCGCTGGACTAGTGACGATAAGCCAGCGGTAAACGCCGACTTCGTGAACGACTATGGTTTTGGTAACGACTCGACCCTGGATGGTGAAAGTCTGCTGCAGCCACGTGTTGGATTCACGTACTACCTCTCTGATGCCATGACTGTTCGCGGCGGAGTCGGTCTGTATTCAGGTGGTGATCCCAACGTTTGGCTTTCTAACAACTATTCCAACAACAATGTGCTGCAATTCGGTCAGCGTGGTCGATCATTTGGCTATACTGATGGTTCTCGCTCACTGTTTGATGCGGATGTTGTATACCGTGACGTAGAAGCTAGTGCTCCTGCTGGTGCGGGCGCTGGCTGGGGCATACCTTCAGAACTCCACGATGCAGTTTCCGGTGGCACAGGGGATAACTTCGAAATCAACTACCTGGATCCTGATTTCGAGATCCCTTCCGAATGGAAGTTTGCCATTGGCATGACTTACCAGTTTGAGAACAACATGTCGCTGACTGCTGACCTGCTCTGGACCAGGGGCCAGGACTCAGCCATCGTCAAGCGTGGTGATATCGAGCAGGTAGGTACAACTGCTGATGGTTATCCTGACTACGACAGTGTTCGAGAGCCGTCATTTGTCCTGACCAACAGCGATGAAGGTAACGAGTCGTTCGGTGCATCGGTCTTCGTCACCCAGTTCTACGACAACGGTATGGACTGGACCTTCGGCTACGCGTACAGCGATGCAGAAGATGTGAACCCAATGACGAGTTCTGTGGCTTTCTCCAACTACCAGAACCGTGCATTCTTTGACCCACAGGAAGAAATCCTTGCTCGTTCAAACTACAACGTCGAGCATCGTTTTACCGGTACTTTTAACTGGCGTGCTGAGTGGTTTGGAGCGGACAATCCGACTATCTGGTCCTTCTTTGGCCAGTACCAGTCCGGCCAGCCATACAGCTTTACGGTACCTGGTAACCCTATCTACAACTTCACTCCGTTTCTTCAAGGTGAAAACGTTCTCCCTCCAGGAGGCACACGAAATGGTGAAGATGGTGAGTGGTGGTTCAAAGTGGACATGAAAGTCGAGCAGCAGTTCCAGGTTGGTCCGGGACAGGCAGCCGCCTTCCTGGTGATCGATAACCTGACTAACCTGCTGAACGATGACTGGGGCATTCTCAAACGTTCCAACTTCCCGTTCACAGTCGGTCCGGGAGACACAGAGGAATCTCGAATCGGTGATGCGTCACGATACGAAATTCGCTTCGGTGTTCGCTACGACTTCTAATTGGATCCAGATTCCATTTAGAGAAAAAGGGTGACTTCGGTCGCCCTTTTTTATTTGGGGGCCAAGTGCCTAGGCAGCTCGAACAGCCTTTGCATTTTCGCCCCATTCACCAAGGTTTTCGGGATGCTTGTGGATGTCTTCGCTGGCAAGGTAGGTAATGACCCGGGAGGCAACACCCTGGTAGCGGTCAATCAGGGCACCTGCCATTAAATCGAATTCCATCGTGACGCCTTTTCGCTGTTGCTATCAGTGGACAGTTCACTTTTTCTTTCGGTCCCGATCGGTCATTACAGTACTCACACAGGTGCTAGTGTTCGAGCGCGCCAAGATCACAACCCTTGCGTTCGAGGATCGGTTTCAATTCCCTGTAGGCGGCGGGTGTCTTGGACAATGGGATACGCGGGTACAGGTGGTGGATGATGTGATACTGCATGCCCATGGATATTATGTTGCCCCAGTAGCTCTTGAACGCGCGGGTATCTCGGTAGCGGCCGGTTTCGTTACCCGGGTGATGCGGCGCCCAGCTGAGGTAATACTCGATGTAGGTGATGGCAATATGCTTCGGCAGCCACCATAGAAGAGCTGCCTCAATGGCATGCCCCGTCCATGCCATGGTGAACATCACAACCAGGTAGATGATCTGGTAGATGATGGCATCCATCATCATGTGACCGTTGCCGGTACGCTTCAGCGTATTCGGATAGGCGCCCGATCGTCCGGATTGCGGCTGGCGGTTCAGAATGCTTTTAAACAGGAAGTGCCAGTCTGACTTCGCGTGCACGTTGTAGTCCGGGTCGAGTTCCGGGTCGTTGGTGTGCTTGTGGTGTTCATAATGCGTATAGCGCAGAACCCGGTAAGGGTAAACGAGTGGAATCGTTGAAACGTGTCCGATGAGTTCGTTCAGCCATCTGAGCGGTTGCCCCGCGCCCGCGATAATGTTGTGTTGCGCCTCATGGGAAGGCAGGTAGCTGAGCGCGACATTCAGTGTTGCGATGATAAAACCCAGCCAGAGCGGCAGGTAACCCATCAGCACCAGTGGCCACAGTGACAGCCAGACCAGGCAGTTGCCGATGCCCCAGGCAACGGCACCCCAGGGAACAATGCGCATGTACTTGCCCGCAATCCGCCGTTCCATGACATCCAGTTCGGAGTCGGTCAGTGCATCCCAGTCGATTTCGCTTGAGTTCATGACTTCAGCCATAACCAGCTCCCCCTGAATTGAGCCATCAGCCCGAAACTGATGGCGATGACGAAGCCGATGCCGTAGGCAGTCGGTGTGCTTGTGATCCAACCCATGGCCAGGCACACCTGTGCAATAAGCGGGGTTAGGAAACCGATCGCAAAAACGATCGGCGAAAGAAACCAGGTGATCAGTTTTTCCACTTTTCTGCTCTCTCCAGAGAAATAATGTAGACACTATCTACATCCGATGGTAACCTGCCAATGTAGACGGTGTCAACAAAACTCTGACTAAGTTGAGTTGCAAAGGAGTTCACGTGTCAGAAGCACGACAATATCATCATGGAGACCTGCATGCGGCGATTCTGGAGCGCGCCACCAGGGTTATTGAGCAGGAAGGAATTGAAGCCCTGAGCTTGCGCGGCATCGCTCGCGACCTGGGGGTTTCCCATGCTGCGCCTAATCGACATTTCAGGACCAAGGCGGACCTGCTATCAACCCTTGCCCGGGTTGGTTGGGAACAGATTACCGAGGCGACACTCAGGGCAGCAGAAGAGGTCCTGCCCAATGACGCTCATCACAGGCTGAACGCCATGGGACAGGGCTTTCTGAAATGGGCCCTTAAGAACCGGTCGATGTTTGCCGCCGTGACGCACCCGGATGTTGAGCGCCATGCAGACGCCGAGCTCCGACAGGCGATTGATGAGTTCCAGCAGTCGGTTCGTGATGCAGTTGTGGCATGCCAGCAGGCCGGTCGCCTGTCGAACCTTGATCCTGCCATTGCAACGCTCTACACCAACTCGGTGCCGTTTGGTCTTGCGATGTCCCTCAAGAATCCGCTCTTTGGTACAGATCTTTCGGACAGGGATATTGATGAACTTGTGGCGGATTTAATTGAGCTGGTTGTACCGACGGCTGAACCCGATAGTTAATCCTCTTTACTTTTCTCTTAAAAAATTAATCTACCTGTCGATATTTAGCAGTTTCGCTTAACGCCTCATTAAAGGCGACTGCCTATTCTCGTCCAGTCGAATTTCAACCCACAGAACAGAAAAGGTAGTAAGCGCATGATCAAACTGACGAAAAGTTTCCTGCTCCTGGTACTGCTCGCTTTCGTGGCGGGCTGTGATGATGGAGACGATGGTGATCCAGGACCTGTTGGTCCACAGGGACCAGAGGGTCCCGCCGGCCAGGATGGTGAAGATGGGGCTGCAGGAGCTGATGCCTCTTCGCAAAACCTGACAGTCTCGCTGCTGGGTCGCGCGCGTAACCCGGATTCAGAGTTTGATGAAAGCGCCGCAGAAATTGTCAGCTATGACCCGGCCAGCCAGCGCGCCTTCGTTGTCAATGCACAGTCAGGCAATGTGGATGTGTTCTCCCTGGCTTCTCCTTCAGCGCCTTCACTGGCTGATACGCTTGAGGTCGCGGCAGATGTGGCCGCAGCCGTTGCGGGTGTCGCGAGTGCAGATGACCTGGGTGCTGCCAACAGTGTCGATGTCGACAGCAGCAGTAACACCGTTGCCGTTGCGATTGAGGCTGACACCAAGCAGGACAATGGCTACGTTGCGTTTTACCAGGCATCGGATGGCACTTTCCTTTCAGCCGTTGAAGTTGGCGCCCTGCCAGACATGCTCACATTTACCCCGGACAGCAGCAAAGTACTGGTAGCTAATGAAGGTGAGCCGAACGGCGCTTACACCGTGGACCCTGAGGGTACCGTGAGCATCATTGACGTCTCTGGTGGTGCTTCTACTGTCACAAGTGCCAATGTCACGACGGTCAGCTTCACTTCCTTTAATGGTACCGACATGGGCGACGTTCGCATCTTTGGTCCGGGTGCCACGGTAGCCCAGGACCTGGAACCGGAGTACATCGCGGTATCCGCCGACAGCACGACTGCCTGGGTAGCCCTGCAGGAGAACAACGCGATAGCTGAAATTGATATTGCGACCGGCACGGCTACTTCCATCTGGTCCCTGGGATTCAAGAATCATCGTATTACGGGAAACGAACTTGATGCGGCGGACAATGATGACACCATCAACATCCGCAATTGGCCGGTTTATGGCATGTACCTTCCGGATGCTATTGCAGCCTACGAAGTTGGAGGTACGACCTACCTGGTTACCGCCAATGAAGGTGATGCCCGTGAATACTTTGATGAAGACATCACCACGGAGGCTGAATGTGATGCGGCGAACGGTTTCGATTTCGACGAGGACGACGGCTGCCTGATCTTTATTGACGAGATTGACCTTGAAGATCTCCTGGATGCAGGGGCCACTATTGACCTGCCGGATGCTGACGTTGCGAGTTTCCTGGTGGATTCAAACCTGGACGGTGTGGTCAATGAAGATGACCTCAATACCGATGCCAGCCTCGCTCGATATGCAATGACCATGGAGCGTGGTTTTACAGGCACCTGTGATATCTCTGACGGTGATCCTGCCGGCTGTAATTTCGAAGCGATTTATGGCTATGGCGCCCGTTCATTTTCTATTTACAACACCGAAACAGGGCAGCAGGTGTTTGATTCCGGAAGCGACTTCGAAGTGATCACCGCTCAGCAACTGGGTGACAACTTCAACAGTGACAATGACGAGAACGATTCTGGAGACTCTCGCAGTGATGCCAAAGGTCCGGAACCGGAAGCAGTCACGTTGGCAGAGATCAATGGCCGTACCTACGCCTTTATTGGCCTCGAGCGGGTAGGTGGCGTGATGGTCTATGACATCAGTAACCCGAACAGTGCCGAGTTTATCCAGTACCTGAACACGCGCGACTTTACAATTGACGATGTCGAGGTTTCTTCAGTTGCAGATGACATTGACGCTGGCCCTGAGTCCATCGAGTACGTCCCGGCTGAAGACAGCCCCAACGGCAATCCATTGCTACTGGTTGCGCACGAGGTCAGCGGTACAGTTACCGTTCTGGAACTGACTCTCTAACCCGCCCAAAGCGTTGTAGTGTGCCGGCCACAGGGATGTGGCCGGTCCTTTTTTATTCTCTTGACCAGCGTCATTTGCCGGAATACCCATAAAACAGGATACTAACTGCCTTGAAACTTGAGGGAGTTGATCATGTCCAGAGCGCAGCTGATTGAAATGGCCCGCCAGGACCTGGAGCACGGACGCCAGGGTACCCAGGACCAGGCCGAAGGTATCTACAAGGTACCCGTTTCCAAGTATTACGATCCTGAACGCTTCCAGCAGGAAATGTCGAAGATATTTCATCGCCTGCCGTTGCTGCTTGCAACGACGGCGGAACTGCGGGAGGTAGGTGACTATAAGGCCATGGAAGCGGCAGGGCGCCAGGTTCTGATCACCCGCACTAATGAGGGCGTCAGGGCGTTCATTAACATGTGCACACACCGTGGCGCGCGCCTTGTGCACGAGGGTTGTGGCAACGCGCATCGATTCACCTGTCCCTATCATGCCTGGACGTTCAGCCCGGCTGGTGACCTGGTTGCGGTTTACTCGGCAGAGGACTTCGGTGATATCGACAAGACTGATTACGGTCTCACTGCATTGCCTTGCCTCGAGAAAGCCGGACTGATCTGGGTCACGCTGGACCCGGAGTCGACACTGGATATCGAGTTGTTCCTTTCTGGTTACGACTCGCTGCTGGCGGAGTTTGGTTTTGATAGCTGGCATTTCCAGCATAGCCAGAGGGTGTCTGGTCCGAACTGGAAAGTCGCTTATGACGGTTACCTGGACTATTACCATCTTCCGATTCTGCATCGTGAAACCTTCGGTACGGAGATTGGTAACAAGGCCAACTACTACAGCTGGGGGCCGCACACGCACATGGGCCGACCGGATACATCCTTCGAGGAGTTTGAAAACCTCCCTGACGAGGAGTGGCCTGATGAGCGAGTGCTTGCGGGTGTATGGACGATCTTCCCCCATATCTCGATCGCGAGTTTCTTTGGCGGTGGCCGTTCGGTGATGATTTCGCAGTTGTTCCCTGGCGAGACTCCGGAGACCTCCTACACAAACCAGATATTCCTGATGCAGGAGAAGCCCGATACTGAAGAAATGAAACGCGAGGCCGACAAACAATTCGAGTTCCTGGAGTATGTCGTCGCAGAAGAAGACTACGCCACCGGAATCGCTTTGCAGAAAAATCTGGATGTTGGTGCCCGTGATCACGTACTCTTCGGCAAGAACGAGCGTGGCGGGCAGTATTTCCACCAGTGGGTGGACAGGATTCTTGAGACCTCCGATGAGGACCTGCCGAAACTTTTCCAGACCGGCTGATCCCTATTGAAGGCATACATCTTTGTTATCGGCCTGCTGATCCTGATTTTTGGTGGGATCGGCGGGTATCTCTATCAGAAATTCAGCACACTGGCGTCGATGGACTTTTCGCCGCCGCCGGTGACCATTGCAGCTTCTGTTGCGCGCAGTGAAACCTGGGATGAACGCCTGAATGCCGTGGGAACCATCCAGGCGGTCCTTGGTGTTGAACTGACCTCGGAAACCAGCGGAGAAATCACCCGGATCCTGTTCGATTCAGGCGACAAGGTTGAGGCGCGCCAGTTGCTGGTGGTGCTGAATGACGAGGTAGAGCAGGCCAGTCGCCAAAACCAGATTGCGACCCTGGAGCTGGCAGAAATACTTTTTGATCGAGACCGGGCGCTGATTGAGCAGAAATCCATACCCCAGTCCCAGTACGATCGGTCGCGCGCTGACCTGGAACGGGCGAAGGCGCAACTTGCGGAAACCGAGGCCCGTCTTGCCAACAAGCGAATTGAGGCGCCATTTTCCGGCACCATGGGTATTCGTCGGGTTGATGTCGGGGACTATGTTTCACCGGGAACGGTGATCGCTACCCTGCAGGATCACAGTGAGCTGGAAATCGATTTCACGGTACCCGCAAGATACGCGCCGCGGCTGAAGGCAGGTCTTGGCGTGGCGGTCAAGGTTGATGCGTTCCCTGGCCGTGCGTTCGAGGCAGAGGTGGTCGCCGTTGACGCCAGGATTGATCCATCAACCCGGAACGTTCTGTTGCGTGCACGCCTGGACGAGTCAGCCGGTCTTCTGCCGGGCATGTTTGCCACACTTGAGGTCGATCTTGGCCTCAGCAAAGAAGTCGTGACTATTCCTGAAACGGCCATGACTTACGCCCTTCAGGGGAACACCGTTTATGTGATTGAAGACACCGAAGACGGTGGCCAGACGGCGGTCGCGACAGTTGTAGAAGTGGGTCCGGTCCGCGATGGCCGGGTGTCGGTGCTGTCCGGCCTTGACGCTGGCGAACAGGTGGTCAGTGTTGGCCAGAACAAGCTGTTCCGTGGCGTTAAGGTCCTGATCGATGAGTCCGTGACCCTCTGATCATGCGGTTTACTGACCTTTTTATTCAGAGACCTGTACTGGCGATTGTGCTTGCCGCTGTCATGCTGCTGCTTGGCCTGCAGGCTGGTACACAATTGTCCCTGCGCGAATACCCGGAAGTCGAAAAGAGTGTTATCACTGTGCAGACATTCTATCCGGGCGCCAGTGCCCGTACGGTACAGGGCTTTGTCACCACGCCACTGCAGAGGCGTATCGCAGCTGCGAAAGGTGTCGAATACATCACCTCTGAAAGCAACCCGGGCCAATCCCAGATCAGGGTCCACGTTCGTCTCGGCGAGAACTCCACTGATGTGATGGCAGAGGTGATCACCAAGGTGAACGAGGCCAAGTTTGAACTGCCCCGTGAAGTTGAGGATCCGGTGGTCACAAACCGGACAGGCGGCGATGCCATGATGTATCTCGCGCTGCTCAGCGATGAGATGTCGGTGCAGCAACGAGCGGACTATGCCATGCGCTCCATACAGCCGGTGCTGAATACCGTGGACGGGGTCGGCGAAGCACGCATTCTGGGTAGCGGCATGTTTGCCATGCGCATCTGGCTTGACCCGGCGAAGATGGCAGCCCTGGGGGTCACCGCCACCGACATTAACGATGCGATTCGCCGGGATAACTATATCTCTGCAGCGGGCACAACCCGGGGTGACCTGGTTCGAGCCAGTGTTGATGCCAGGACTGACGTTGATGACCCGGAGGAGTTCGCACAGATTGTCGTTCGCCAGGACGGTGACAGACGAGTCCGGCTGGGAGATGTGGCTGATGTGGAGCTGGCGCAGGAATCTTATGAATTTGCCGTGTATTCCAGTGGTGAGGAAACGGTTTTTATCGCGATTTCTGAGGCCCCTGGAGCCAACCCGCTGGAGATGGCGGCCCGGGTCAAGGAGAAGGTTAAGGAAATAGAGCCGAGTCTGCCAGCGGATCTTGAGATCTTCCTGGATTCCGACCTCTCGATATACATTGGCGAAGCGCTTGAAGAAGTTGCTCAAACGCTGATAGAAGCGACGATCATTGTCATCCTGGTCATTCTCCTGTTCCTCGGTTCGCTGCGTGTAGTGGCGATTCCGATCATTGCCATTCCGTTGTCTTTGATCACTGTGCTCTTTCTTATCTGGATGATGGGTTTCTCCATTAACCTGCTGACGTTGCTTGCCATGGTGATCGCCATTGGCCTGGTTGTTGATGATGCGATCGTTGTCGTGGAAAACGTGCATCGTCATATCGAGGAAGGCAAGACGCCGCACGAGGCTGCCCTGGTTGGTGCAAGGGAAGTGGCACTGCCGGTAATCGCGATGACATTAACGCTTGTCGCCGTATACCTGCCTATTGGTTTCCTTGGCGGCCTGACAGGTGTGCTGTTCAGTGAATTCGCGTTGACGCTGGCCGGCGCTGTGGTGGTTTCGGGTGTGGTCGCACTCGTGCTTAGTCCGATGATGTGTGCCAGTCTGCTTAAGGATCACGAACACCAGGGTAGCGCTGCTGACTGGCTGGACAGCCAGTTCGACCGGCTGCATCACGCCTACGAACGCCTGCTGGTTTACTCCCTGGAGAACCGTGGCGCGGTGATGCTGTTTGCAGTGGTGATTTTCCTCAGCCTGCCTGCGCTTTACATCATCTCGCAAAAGGAACTGGCACCGGATGAAGACAGTGGCAGTATCTTCGCATTTTCCCAGCCACCTGATTACGGGACGCTGGAATACACCACCTATTTCCTGGATGAGATGGTGGATGCATGGCGCACAATTCCCGAGGTGACGCACTCGTGGCAGGTGAATGAACCTAACTCGGTGTTTGGCGGGGTGGAATTGAAACCCTGGTCTGAGCGGGAAAGAACCCTGGAAGAAATTCGCCAGGAGCTCCAGGGAAAATACAACAAGATCAGTGGCCTGGAAACATTCACCTTTGCTGCCGGTGGTCTGCCGGGTGCTTCCAGTGGCCTGCCGGTGCAGTTTGTGATTTCCGCAAACGTCGGTTATGCGGAGCTGGATCGGGTGTCTGAAGAAGTGCTGCTCAAGGCAAGGCAGTCCGGTATGTTTGCGTTCGTGAACAAGGATCTCCGCTACAGCCGACCGGAAATCAGCGTGAACATCGATCGCGAACTTGCTGCCCGGTTGGGTATTTCCATGGAAGACATTGGCGAGACATTACAGGTGATGCTGGGAGAGGGGGAGACCAATCGCTTCAGCATAGAAGGCCGCAGCTACAAGGTGATTCCGCAGGCGGACCAGGGTTTCAGACTGACAAAAGAATGGCTGGAACGTTATTACCTGCGCACAGACAGTGGTGACCTAGTGCCGCTCAGCACCGTGATTTCATTGAAACAAACGGTTGAACCAAACACGCTGAAACAATTCCAGCAGCTGAACAGTGTGTTGATCCAGGGGTTTGTCATGCCGCCGAACAGCCTGGGGGATGCTCTGGCCTACCTCGAGGAGACTTTACTTGAAGTGGCACCTTCCGGATATCGCGTGGGTTACGAAGGGGAGTCCCGTCGATTCATGCAGGAAACCCAGGGGTTCCTGCTGCTGTTCGCAACGTCACTGGTGTTCATCTACCTGGTCCTCGCAGCCCAGTTCAACAGCTTCCGCGACCCGCTGATTGTGCTGACCAGTGTGCCGCTGTCGATATTCGGCGCAGTGGTGCCACTCGCGCTGGGTTTCGCTACGTTGAATATTTACACCCAGGTTGGGCTGTTAACGCTGATCGGGCTGATCAGCAAACACGGCATCCTGATCGTGGACTTTGCCAACCATCGCGTTCGCCAGGGGATGGAGCGCAAACAGGCGGTTCTTGAGGCAGCTGGCCTCAGGCTTCGCCCGATCCTGATGACGACGTTTGCGACGGTACTGGGCGTTGTGCCACTCCTGCTGGCATTCGGTGCCGGAGCCAACTCACGGTTTTCGATTGGCCTGATGATTGCCGCAGGAATGACGGTGGGTACGCTGTTTACCCTGTTTGTGTTGCCGGTGTTCTATGAGCTGGTGGGTCGGCAGGCCGAGCCCGCCCAGATCACAGATAGTCCGGATCCCGGCCATCAGGGAATGGCGCATCCCGCTCCATAATCGGACTGTCACCGGGCTTCATGTTTTCATGGGCCCTTTTCCAGGTCGCAAAACTTGCCAGGATATGTACTGGGTCCCCGTGTATTTCTGTGAAACCGCCATTGACTGACCGGGTATCAAAATAGGCCGCGTTAACGTCATCCGCCCAGAGTTCACAGGCGTTCTCGAAACCGAGATCCAGCATTCGCTGACGGGCAGCGGCGAAGTCATTCACGATACAACCGACGTGGTGGAAGCCCTCTTCACCAGCCTGGTACATATCTCGGTAAATGGAAGGCGTCTCATCATGCTGCTGGATGAACTGGATCTGGTTGTTACCCAGGTAGCCGAAACCGTAGGAAACGTCCGCCTCCTGGTCTGTACCGCGATACTGGAACTTGTCTGTCTTGTGGTGTGGAACAAGGATGAAAGGGCCGGCACCATACAGCTTGTTCCATTTGTGGGCGGCTTCTTCCACGTCGTTAACGAAGTAGGCGTGCTGGAAGATCGGATAAATCATGATGTTTCCCTCGGATGGTTCTGATTAGTTTTTATAGTCAGCTACAAAAATAGTGTTTCATGATGGCGCAGCGCCCGTCAACGGCTGTTTTGTGGTTCAATCGGAGGCCTATGAAGAAGTATGACGTGATTATTATCGGTGCCGGTGTTTGCGGCATATACATGCTGTACCGCCTGCTGCAGCAGGGTTTGAAGGTGCTGGTGCTGGACAAGGCTGAAGGACCCGGCGGCACCTGGTACTGGAATCGTTATCCCGGTGCCCGGTTTGACTCTGAAAGCTATACCTATGGTTACTCCTTCTCAGAGGAGCTCCTGCAGGAGTGGGACTGGTCCGAGCATTTTGCCGCCCAGCCGGAAACGCTGCGTTACCTGAATCACGTGGTGGACAAGTTTGACCTGCGTGACTACATGACGTTTGGCGCGCACGTGCAGTCTGCACGATTCATCGAAGCTGATAACCAGTGGTCGGTGACGCTCGAAAGTGGCGAGTCTTTCCAGTCGACTTTCCTCTGTACGGCAATCGGCATGTTGTCTGCCGCCACACCTCCGAGGATTCCGGGTATTGAAAGTTTCAGGGGTGAGTCCTTTCACACCTACTACTGGCCGAAGGAGCCTGTAGACCTCAAAGGCAAAAAAGTTGCCGTGATTGGTACCGGCGCCACGGGCGTTCAGGTGATTGGCGCGATTGCGGAAGAGGTCGGGGAGTTGACAGTTTTCCAGAGGCGCCCCA
Organism: Pseudomonadales bacterium; assembly: GCA_016779585.1. Taxonomy (GTDB): domain Bacteria; phylum Pseudomonadota; class Gammaproteobacteria; order Pseudomonadales; family Azotimanducaceae; genus UBA9659. Next base: position 3,581 of record JADHNI010000024.1, on the reverse strand, counting down.
ACTGGTGTGCGCCGTTACACAACAGCAAAATCACTGCGGAAGAAATGGCAGAGATTAAGGCTTCCTACGACGAGATTTTCCGGCAGTGCGAATCCACACCCAATGGCTTCCTGCATGGACCTGATCGCCGCGAGCTTTCTGAAGTGCCCCAGGACGAAAAGCTTGCGTACTGGGAAGACCTCTATAATTCGCCCGGTTTTGGCGTCTGGCTGGGCAATTTCCGTGACGTGTTAATGGACCCTGCCGCCAATGCCGAGTTTTCAGAGTTTATCGCCGGAAAAATTCTCTCCCGGGTGAAAGATCCGGTAACTGCCGAGAAGCTGATTCCGAAGGATCATGGCTTCGGTACGCGGCGGGTACCCCTGGAAACCCGTTATTACGAGGCTTACAACCTTGAGCATGTGCACCTGGTGGATATCAACGAGACACCTATCGAATGCATTGATGAGACCGGTATCCAGACCAGCGCGGCACACTTTGATGTTGACGTGATTATTTTTGCGACCGGCTTTGATGCCATTACCGGTGCCTTTGATCGCATTGATATAGAAGGCGCGGGTGGCCTGAAACTGCGCGACAAGTGGCAGGACGGTCCCATTACCTACCTGGGTATCCAGGTGGCGGGTTTCCCTAATCTCTTCACACTGGCAGGCCCGCAGGGCGCGTCAGTTGCCACCAACTTTCCTCCCGCGATTGAGACAGCCGTGGAGTGGACGTCGGACTTTATTGAGCAGCTGGTTAAAGAAGGCAAGAATCGAGTCGAAGCCGAGGAGGCTGCGGAGGGAGCCTGGGTGGAACATGTGAAGAGTTTCTACGACATGTCCCTGCTGGCGAACACCAAGTCCTGGTTTACCGGATACAACTCCAATGTCGAAGGTCACGACAAGTTGCGTTACATGGTGTACCTGGGTGGTTCACCAACCTATCGGGAAAAGCTCGCCGACGTGGCGAGCTCCGGGTACAAGGGATTTGTGACATGAAAAAGCGCGCGACGAGTATGGCTGAGCTCGGTGAGCTACATGCCAAAAGCTTCGATCCGGAAGGAATTGCACGAAGCATCAAATCCTACGATCCAAGACCAACGGATGTGATCATCACACCCTATGGCAAATCAGGAACTACCTGGACACAACAGATGTTTCACACGCTGCGCACTCGCGGTGACATGGACTTTGATGACATCTCCCGCGTGGTGCCCTGGATTGAAATGGCTGGCTTGCTGGAGATGGATATCAATGCTGAACAGCGAGCGAATCCCCGCGGGTTCAAGAGTCACCTGGAGTGGGAGAAACTGCCGCGCGGCGCCAAGTACATTAACGTGATTCGCAACCCGCTGGATGTGGCCTACTCGGCCTTTCGTTTCATGGAGGGCTGGTTCTTGGAACCGGGCGCCATCCCTGCCGAGGTGTTTATCAGTGCCCGCGCCAAAGATGCGCCTTATCACAAACACTTTGTCAGCTGGTGGCGTCACCGGAATGACGAAGATGTGCTTTATCTCGTATACGAACACATGAAGCAGGACCACGAGGGTGTGATCCGGAAAATTGCAGACTTCGCAGGCATTGAACTGGATGATGAACTGCTGGCTATCACGCTGGAGCATTCATCGATTGAATTCATGAAAGCACACAAGGATCGATTCGATGATGCCATGATGCGTGCAAAATCGGAGGAGTACCTGCCATCGGGCAGCGACAGCGCCAAGGTGCGTGTTGGCATGGTGGGTGAATTCAGCTGGCCGGATGATATCGTTGAAATGTACGACGGGCTCTGGAAGCAGCACGTTGAGCCGGAAAACGGCTTCGGCAACTACCAGGACCTGATCGACAGTCTTGTGTAGACGACAACACACAGGAGGCCGCATGGCACTCGAACCCGGACCCATGAAGGTCATTCACAATTTCCATTCATCCAAGGAAGAAGTGCTTGAGGACATCAAGAAACTGGACCTCTGGCCGACGGTGTATGTGTCTGATCGCATGGACGAATTGCCCCTGCATTGGCATGACGTGGATAACTGCGGTTACGTCATGGAAGGCAAGAGTTAGGTCGTCAATGAAAAAGGTGAACACATTCCGCTGCAGGCAGGTGACAAGCTGCATATTCCCGCAGGTGCTGTTCATGCTGAGGGAGAAGTTGAGGAACGGATGGTATACATCGTCGGCATCTCGAAACCCGAGAATCTCCTCGACGCGCTGTTACCGATTCATCCCCCCGAAGAGAGTCCGCTGAATTCCTAAACCAGAAAGAAGCGAATTGGTTGGCAGCTTTGAACCCGGAAATTTTCGAAACCCACATCTGGTGCCCCTATTGCGGCGAGCGCCTGTCGATACTGGTGGATACGTCTGATTCCGGCAGCGAGTACATAGAGGATTGCCAGGTGTGCTGTCGACCGATTGTGATGAACGTCGCGCTGGATGGAAGTGGCGTAAATGTCAGAAGCGAAAATGAGTAGCTGATACCAAAAAAGCCGCAAGGGTAGGGCTTTTCAGTTTTATAGCAGCATGATTCTTTCTACAGGCCGTTTTCGTGATCTCGGATCTTCCTTCGATAAACCGGAAGCCCAGGTGAGGAATTCGATGTGCTCGGTGGGTGTTAGCCTGGGCGTCTGCTCAGACAGTCGTTTGAAGTCTGCGCGTCTGCTTTCAGACAGGGCATCTTCCCGAAACTCGTTCTTTTCCTGATCACTCAGCCTGGTCATGGGTGGTCTTTAGTTCTTCGAAGAGATCATCAAAGTCAAATAGGGAGCAATACTCCTTCAACAGTACCCAGTCTATCCTCTTACCACTTTTGTGTCTTGCAGCCAGGAGGGCGTCAATGTCGCTCTTATCTCTAGCCGTTCGATCTTCATCATTCGCAATAGCCTGGATTTTGAGCCCGATGATGTCCTCGGGTATGAGTGTGACAAGCGTAAGATCCTCTGCGAAGGATACCTCGACACTTCGTGCCAGCATGGACCTCGAGATTTCGCGAAAGGAATAAATAATATCTATGGTTCCCTGGTCCGAGGATTCGGATTGATATCTTGCTACGTTCTCACTCCGATAAACCTGGGTATATCCGTGTTTCGTCAGGATTGAATCTGCCCGATCAGCGTCCTCCAGCAAGAGGAGGAAGTCCATATCAACGGTTGTGCGCGTAACACCCCAGAATCCGAGCGCAAAGCCACCGATCACGGCATACCGGATGTTCTGCTCGCCAAACTCCTTTAACAGTGTCGATGAGACTTTTATGAAGTCCAAGAGGTTGGTCCATGGAAGGGGTGACGGGGATTATATCAGCGCGTGAGATGCAGTGGATTGTTATCAAAACGCTGCGGATCGCTTTCGCAACATCAGAATCATGTTTTGGACTGGCCTCTCGCAGCATCAGTTTCGTGTTTGTTTAACACGAAACTGATGCTACTGTCGGCCCACATAAAAATGCCCGCAGTTGCGGGCATTTTTGTAGGGTCTCACTACCTCGGTGACACTCCAGCCCTCGTTTTTTCCATTAATCGTTCAAACGGAGTCTGACCTTTCAGGGATCCGTGTGGACGATTGTAGTTGTAGTAATTCTCCCATTCACGAACTTTCTCGTTA
>JADHNI010000023.1 GCA_016779585.1 Pseudomonadales bacterium | reverse complement strand
CACCGTGTGTTCACCCACGATCTCGCCACCGCGAATCGCATGAAAACCAATCGTTTCCCGTTCCCTGGCATTGGTCTGACCCTGGCGCCCATGAATCGCCACCTCTTCCAGGTTGCGACCCAGACCTCGAGCTACACGCTCGCCCAGGGTTATCGCCGTACCTGACGGTGCATCGACCTTGTGACGATGATGGGATTCCACGATTTCAACATCGACCGAGTCGCCAAAAATTTTTGCGGCCATCTCCACCAGCTGGAAGGTGGCGTTAACCCCAACACTGTAGTTACTGGCAAAAACCACCGGGAGGGACTCCGAGATGGTTTTGAGCCTGGCCTGCTCGTCAGGAGACAAACCCGTGGTACCGATCACCATCGCCGTACCTGACGCCGAGCAAACCTCCATATTGGCTACCGTGGCCCGGGCGATCGTAAAGTCGATCAGGACATCAATGTCTGCGGCGACACTGGAAAGATTATCCACGACCACCACGCCCGCAGTACCGACACCCGCTATTTCGCCGGCGTCAGCACCAATCGCGGGTACGCCCGGTTGCTCGACAGCTGCTGCCAGCGTAAGTAGTTCAGATCCCTGAATCAGCTCGACCAGGGTTTTGCCCATTTTTCCGGCCGCGCCTACGACCCCGACTTTCGTCACAAATTCACTCATGGGGCGATTGTAACGTGTTTAGTCGGTGAGCGAATCGATGAAGTGTTTCACCCTGTCGAACCAGCCCGTTTGCTGTGGACGCTGCTTTTCGTTCGTCTGGGAAGCAAACTCGCGCAGCAGGTCCTTTTGCTTGTTCGTCAGGTTGACCGGCGTCTCAACAATGACACGACAGTAAAGGTCGCCGGTTCCGCCACCGCGAACCTGGGTCACGTTGACACCCTTGCCTCGAAGTCGGAACTGTTTGCCGGTTTGCGTTTCCGCAGGGATCTTGAGATTTACCCGGCCATCCAGTGTCGGAACTTCCAGCTCGCCACCCAGAGCGGCGTCCACGAAGCTGACGGGTACATCACAATAGAGATGTTCGCCGTGGCGCGTGAAAATATCATGGTCACGGACTTCAACCTGCACATAGAGGTCGCCGGAGGGTCCGCCCATGGAACCTGCCTCCCCCTGGCCTGCAAGACGGATTCGGTCACCCGTATCGACACCAGGGGGAACCTTGACCGAAAGTGTCTTCTGTTCCTGGACGCGTCCCTGGCCATTACAGCTCTTGCACGGGTCCGTAATGATCTTGCCCTGGCCGCGGCAGCGCGGGCAGGTTTGCTGGATCGAGAATATACCTTGCCTCGCCGATATCTGACCCATGCCACCGCACTGTATACAATCAGTGGCTGTTGTGCCTTTCTCGGCACCCGAACCCAGGCACTCCATACACTCAACGAGCGTCGGCACCTTGATTTTCGGATTACAGCCGCGAACAGCTTCTTCGAGATCCAGGGTCAGGACATAACGCAGGTCAGCGCCTCGAGAGGGTCCACCACGACGACCACCACCCCCGGCACCGCCAAAGATGTCACCAAATACGTCTTCAAAGATGGAGCTGAAACTGCCACCAGCCCCACTGAAGCCACCAAAACCACCCGCTCCGGAGCCATCCACGGCAGAATGACCAAACTGGTCATATGCCTGGCGCTTTTCGGAATCGAGCAGCACCTCGGCCGCCTCACTGGCTTCCTTGAACTTGGCTTCTGCGTCGTCGTCATCCGGGTTTCGATCCGGATGGTACTTCATGGCAAGACGACGATACGCTTTCTTGATTGCCTGTTCTGAGGCATCGCGTTCAACGCCCAGTACTTTGTAGTAATCTCGTTTTGCCATTTAGTTTCTCATCTCTCCCAGAATCGGGGACAGTTTACTTTTGCCTGAATACGACATCGGGGACAGCTACTTATCACCTCCAGGTAAAAGTAAACTGTCCCCGAATCTGAGCCGCTTTATTTGTCGTCTTTAACTTCTTCGAACTCAGCGTCAACTGCATCGGGGTCACCGCCAGTGTCAGCAGTTGCCGTGGCTTCTTCACCCTGACCTGCAGCTTCCTGCTGCGCTTCCGCATACATGCGCTGCGCCAGTGACGAACTCGCCTCGGTCAGCTTCTGCGTACCCGTTTCAATGGCCTCCTTATCATCGCCTTTCAGCGCTTCCTCGAGTTCAGAAATTGCAGCTTCGATCTCTGTCTTCTCACTTTCCTCAACCTTGTCAGCTGCTTCTACAAGCGTCTTCCGGGTCGCGTGGATCATGCCATCTGCCGTGTTGCGGGCAGCAACCAGTTCTTCGAACTTGAGATCTTCTTCCGCATGCGATTCTGCATCGCGCACCATTTTTTCGATCTCTTCATCAGACAGACCGCTGGACGCCTTGATCACGATGGACTGTTCCTTGCCTGTCGCCTTGTCTTTTGCCGAAACATTCAGGATACCGTTGGCATCCAGGTCAAAGCTCACTTCAATCTGCGGCGTACCTCGCGGTGCAGGCGGGATATCCGCCAGGTCAAATTGACCCAGTGACTTGTTCTGACCCGCCTGCTTGCGCTCACCCTGCAGGACGTGAATGGTTACCGCAGGCTGATTGTCCTCAGCAGTCGAGAAAACCTGGGATTTTTGGGTCGGAATCGTCGTGTTCTTCTCGATCAATGTGCTCATTACGCCTCCCATGGTTTCGATACCCAGGGACAGCGGCGTCACGTCGAGCAGGAGCACATCTTTCACTTCACCGGCCAGCACGGCAGCCTGGATGGACGCGCCAAGGGCAACCGCTTCATCAGGGTTAACATCCTTGCGTGGCTCCTTGCCGAAGAACTCCTTCACCTTCTTCTGCACCAGTGGCATACGTGTCTGTCCACCCACCAGGATAATGTCATCCACCTGGGATACGCTGACATCGGCATCCTTAAGTGCAGTGCGAACAGGCTCCAGTGTGCGCTCAACCAGATCTTCCACAAGGGATTCCAGTTTCGCCTGCGTTACCTTGATCACAAGGTGCTTCGGACCCGTGTTGTCTGCCGTGATATAAGGCAGGTTCACTTCGGTCTGGCCACTTGTGGAAAGTTCGATCTTTGCTTTTTCAGCCGCTTCCTTGAGACGCTGAAGTGCCAGTGGATCATTGTGCAGATCCATACCGTGCTCTTTCTTGAACTCGTCGGCCAGGTAATCAATCAGGCGGAGGTCAAAGTCCTCACCACCTAGGAACGTATCACCGTTTGTTGAAAGCACCTCAAACTGCTTCTCGCCATCGACATCGGCAATCTCGATGATGGAAATATCGAAGGTACCGCCACCCAGGTCATAGACCGCAATCGTGGAATCACCGGTTGCCTTGTCCATACCATAAGCCAGCGCCGCTGCCGTGGGCTCGTTGATGATGCGCTTCACATCGAGACCGGCGATCTTGCCAGCATCCTTGGTCGCCTGCCGCTGTGAGTCATTGAAGTAGGCTGGGACTGTGATGACAGCTTCTGTGACCGGTTCACCCAGGTAGTCTTCCGCCGTTTTCTTCATCTTGGACAGCACCTGCGCCGAGATCTGCGGTGGCGCCATCTTCTCGCCCTTTACTTCAACCCAGGCGTCTCCGTTATCTGCTTTCGCGATGGTGTAAGGCACCATCTTGATGTCCCGCTGGACCACGTCATCGGTGAATTGACGACCGATCAGGCGCTTGACCGCAAAAAGCGTGTTCTGGGGGTTGGTTACCGCCTGGCGTTTGGCGGCCTGACCAACAAGCACCTCACCATCATCGGAATATCCCACGATGGAAGGCGTCGTGCGATCACCTTCTGAATTTTCGATAATCTTAGGCTTCGTACCCTCCAGTACGGCGACACAAGAGTTCGTCGTTCCGAGGTCAATTCCAATAATTTTGCCCATGTTTGTTCTCCAGTTTTCACCAGCCTCAGGATGGTGATGTCGTTAATGTCTTAACTTCTATATTGTTCCTGTCCCGGGAAATTCAAGCTTCCCGAAGCACATGTTCTCTGACTATTCCTGCGCCTCGGCGGGTGCCTTCGTTACCATCACCATGGCAGCACGAACCAGCCTGCCATTCAGCCGATAGCCTTTCTGGACGACCGCAAAGACGGAGTTGGGCTCCATATCCGGGTTCTCAACCATGGACATGGCCTGGTGTTCATTTGGGTCAAATGGCTCGCCCATAGGGTCAATGACCTCAATACCCTCCTTGCCCAGCACGTCAACTAACAGTTTGTTGCAGAGTCGGACACCTTCCAGCATCGGATCATCTTCGTTTTCAGCGGCCTGCTCTGCCGCCTCCACGGCTTTCTCCATGCTGTCAGCGACCGGCAGCAGGTTCTGGAGAAACTTTTCCAGCGCAAACTTGTGTGCGTTCTCGATATCCCGGGCCGTGCGTCGCTGCATATTCTGCATTTCCGCTTCAGCGCGCAGGGCCTGGTCACGGTATTTCTCGACATCCTCAAGAGCTTGTCGCAGGGCCCCTTCCGGGTCCTGCTCCAGATCAGGTGTCTCGTCGGTGTCTGCCACGGGTTCTTCCGGCTCAGGGGTCTCAGCAGGGAGCTCGGAATGCTCCCCGGACTCGTTTTCCGGCATCTTTTCGTCTTCCGGCAACGCCATGTATTGCTCCTGTTTCAGGCGAAGTGACTGTTTGGAGGTATATGGGGGGCTTTCTACAGTCTTTCAAGGTGCCCCGGGGGGTTTGCGCGAGCAGTCTTCAGAGATTCCTGCCTCGGAGGGGGTGTACCCGCTCTGAAGGCTCTTGCTGGCCCGCGCTGAGGGCTCTTGCTGGCCCGCGCTGAGGGCTTATCTTCGGCTGGTGTCGAGGGCGGCGGAAAGCAGGCGGGCGGTGGCGTCCACGATGGGGATGACCCGATCGTAGGCCATGCGGGTCGGGCCAATAACACCCAACACACCTACAAGCTGACCTTCGACCTGGTAAGGGGCTGTGACAACAGAGCATTCATCCAGTACTTCATAACCGGACTCATTACCAATAAAGAGCTGAACACCCTCCGAGTCCATGCAACGATCCAGCAAATGCAGGATGTCACCTTTCATGGAGATCGCCTCGAAAAGCTGGCGGATATCTTCCAGGGCCTGGTTGGTTTCCAGCAGGTTTTCCTGGCCTTTCACGACAAAGTCACTGGTGTTCTCGGTCTCAAAGGCCTGGTCGACGACTTCAAGCGTCGTCTGCATCAGGCTGTTCATGCTCTCCCGATCCGCTTTCATGGAGGAAAGCAGCCGCTCGCGAATCCTGCCCAGGGCTTCCCCTGCAAACTGCGCATTCAGGAAATTGGACGCTTCGCGTAACTGCACTTCCGTATAAGCCTGCTTGGTATAGATCACCCGGTTCTGCACCTCGTGATCGTCAAGAACGAGAATCACCAGGACACGATTACCTTCGAGGCTGAGGAATTCCACGTGCCGCAGGGTTACCTGATCCCGCCTGGGAATCGTTACCAGCCCTGCCATTCGGGTGAATTCGGACAGGATGCCCGAGGCAGACTCAACCAGTTCTTTGGAAGACATATCAGGATCCAGGCCCTTGTTTAGGCTTACCAGATCATAGGTATCTATCTGCCCCACCTGGATCAGGCTATCCACAAAAAAACGGTAACCAAGTGCTGTCGGTACGCGACCTGCGGAGGTATGCGGTGACCGGACAAAACCGAGTTCTTCCAGGTCTGCCATCACATTACGCACGGTCGCGGGACTGACCAGCACCGATGCAGAATCTGCCAGCGTCTTTGACCCAATCGGTTGTCCTTCCTCGATGTACTGTTCGACGAGGGACTTCAAAAGGATTTTCGATTTCTCGTTTAAATGATCTGCTTGAGACATAACAAAATACTAATTCAGCGACCTGCCCACGACAATGCCAGCGAATTCCAATTGCACCAGCGGATTGCCTCAAGGTTAAATACGTCAGGAGGATTCGCAATTGCTCACACATCTGTCCATCAATTCACTAACCCTGGTTGACCAGCTGGAGCTGGAATTTGACCCGGGTATGAGTGTCATCACCGGTGAAACGGGGGCTGGCAAGTCGATCCTTCTTGGCGCCCTTGGACTCGCTCTGGGCGATAGGGCAGATTCAAGTTTGATCGCCCAGGGTGCAAAAAAGGCTGAAGTAAACGCAACATTTGACCTGGCCAACCACGATCGTGCACTCAAATGGCTCAAAGAACGCGCACTGGACGAGGGTGAAGAATGTATCCTGCGCCGCGTGGTTTCAAACGATGGCCGGTCCCGGGCGTTTATCAACGGCAGTTCGATTAACCTGGGTGAACTCAGGACTCTCAGTGAAATGCTGCTGGATGTGCACAGCCAGCATGAACACCAGTCACTGCTAAAACGTGAGACCCACCGACGTCTGCTAGATGAGTTTGGTGGTCTGGGTGAGGTCGTCACCGAGGTAAAAGCCAGGTTCCAGGCAGCGCAGACTATACGGGCAGCCCTGGAAAGCAGAAGGCAGGATGCCGAGGAAGAATCAGCGCGTGTACAACTGCTGAGTTACCAGGCAGACGAACTGGAAAAACTTGCAGTCTCCCCGGGTGAAACCACTGAACTCGAACGTGAGCAGAAACTGCTGAACTCCGCTGACGACATCCAGACTCGCCTGCAGCAGGCATTGCAGCTCTGCCAGGATGACGATGAGCAAAGTGCCGCGTCGTTGGTCAGTCGCGCAGTAAGCCTCCTGGCTGGCATCGAGGACAAATCGGTCCAGTCAGTCCGGGATTTGTTGAATACAGCAAAAATCCAGATCGAAGAAGCGATTCACGACCTTAACGCAACGACTGACCGTTTTTCCGCCGACCCCGCCAGGCTGAACGAAGTCGAGAATCGATTGAGCGGCATTTACGAGGCAGCCCGAAAACATCACGTGCAACCTGACGAGTTGCCTGCGTTGACAGAACAGATCCAGTCCGAGTTACACAACATCCTGAATGCTGAAGAGCAACTGGAAGAAATGCAGACGCAACTCGATGAGGCGGAAGCTGAATACGCAAACATGGCTGAAAAACTCTCACAGGCGCGACGCAAAACCGCTGACCTGCTGCAGTCAGAAGTCACCGCGGCGCTACAGGACCTCGGTATGAGCGGAGCGCAATTCTCGGCTTCTGTGGTTGAGTCGGAACCTCACAGCCATGGCATCAACGAGATCGAATTCCGGATCGCAACGATTCCCGGAACTGAACCAGGCGCCCTGTCACGCATCGCATCCGGCGGAGAACTGTCACGGATCTCCCTCGCTATCCAGGTGATTACTGCAACCTCCTCCAACACACCTACGCTGATTTTTGACGAGGTGGACGTTGGCGTCGGGGGGGCGACCGCGGAGGTTGTCGGCACCCTGCTCCGAAAACTGGGAGCCACGGCACAGATTGTCTGTGTCACGCACCTGCCGCAGGTTGCAGCGCAGGGACATCACCACTACGTGGTCAGCAAATCCACCACTTCAGACAGTGCCAGCACCACCGTGGTGAAACTCAACGAAGAAGAAAAGATCGATGAAATAGCACGCATGCTGGGCGGCGTTGAGAAGACGGAACAATCTCTTGCCCACGCAGAAAAGATGCTGGGCTCACAAAAAAGCTAGTTGAAGGGAGCCTGCCCAGAGCGCGGGCACTTCCTATAACTGGCCAGAATCTGAATCTACTGCTCGAGGGATTGTTGGTGTACCAGAAATGAAGATAGCAGCTAGCGGCAGTCCGGACACAGTCCGTACATATTGAGGTTGTGGTCAGTCAGCTCAAACCCCAGGTCTTCCGCCACCTTTTTCTGGCGATGCTCAATTTCATCATCATGAAACTCTTCAACCCGGCCACATCGAACACAAACGATGTGATCATGATGCTTGTCCGAAGAAAGTTCGAATACCGAATGACCGCCCTCAAAGTTATGCCTTGAAACTAGACCTGCCTGTTCGAACTGGGTCAACACCCTGTAGACCGTAGCCAGGCCGATTTCCTCACCATTCTGCAGCAGCAGTTTGTAGACATCTTCCGCGCTGACATGATGCACGTGATTGCTCTCGAGAATCTGGAGAATCTTGATCCGCGGCAGCGTGATCTTCAGACCGGCATCTTTGAGTTCCTGGGATTCAGCAGTCATATGTCGCAATGGTTCGGTGTGTGAGAGGTAGTATCCAGCGCGAGGATAAATTACAGTATACCGCGATTTACCAAGCTACACCCTAGATGTCTCGAAGATTTGCCCAACTACTCATCGTTATTATGGTTGCCTGCGCGCTCGTCGGCTGCTCTTCACTCCGTTTTCCTGGCGTGCATCGAATCACCGTTCAACAGGGCAACGTGATTACCCAGCAGATGATCGACAAGCTGAAACCCGGGATGACACGCAGCCAGGTCAGGTTTGTCCTCGGCAATGCTGTGATTGATGACCAGCTGGATGCTGATCGATGGGACTATGTCTACAGCATACAGATCGCGGGCGGCAATCCAATCAGGAAAGTGCTGACGGTCTATTTCCTCGATGATCGCCTGAGCTATTTCGTAGGTGACTTTGTTCCGTCCGAGGAATATGAGGCTTTCGTCGAACGCGGTTCACAAAGCTAGCCTTTATCTCGTCTCTCTGCGCGAAGCCGGCGCGCTTCCTTGGCATCCGTCATCAGAGGCCGGTAGATTTCAATCCGATCCCCGTCGCTGACCTCAGTCTCCCCGTCTTTTTTCTCGTACCAGATCCCCTTATGCAGAGACGCCAGATCCATATCTGGAAACTTCGACTGGATACCTGACATCGCTATGGCTTTATCCACGGAGGTACCTCGAGGAACCAGGAATGCCACGACTTCCTGACGATCGGGCAAGGCGAACGCGACAGATACTTTCAACTGATCATCCTCACCATACTCAACCATAAAGATCACGCATAAACATTCGATGCCCGCTCACAGAAAGCATCAACCATGGTATCAGCTGCCTGCGCAAAGACTTTGCCGAAGGTAGCGTTCAGGATCGAAGAACTGAAATCGAACCTAAGGCTCATTTCGGTCTTGCAGCCGTCAGAGCCTAGCTGGCTGAAACGCCACCACCCTTCGAGGCTGGAGAAAGGACCGTCTACAAGGTTGAGCCTGATCAGGGAAGGTCGTTCAAGTTCATTGCGTGTCGTGAAGCTATGGCGGACCCCCGCCCGGGCTACGGTAATGCTCGCCAGCATTTCAGATTCCGATGAATCCAGTACCCGGCTTTCCGAGCACCAGGGCAGGAACTCCGGATAAGCTGCAACATTGTTCACCAGGTCAAACATCTGCTCTGCAGAATAAGGCATCAAGGCCGAGCGAGAGACAGTTTTCAAGAAAAGAACACCGTCATGAGAAAGACAAAGAATACAGAAACCGGTGCAACAAACCGGATCAGTACCCTCAACACTGCTCGCACCCCGACAGATACGTCGGCAAGTTGCTCGTTAAAAATCTTTTCACTGAGCGCCCATCCCGTGAAAGCCGCAATTAGCACACCGCCAATCGGCAACATGATGTTGTTGGCCAGATAGTCCATGGAATCAAAGAAGGTTTTGCCCGGCAGGAACGTGAGATCAGACCAGGTGTTGAATGAAAGCGCACTGCCAATACCCACCAGCCAGCCTGCTCCGCCGACCACGCACGCTGCGACAACCCTGCTGGAATCGAGTTTCTCAACAAGCCACGCAATAGCAGGTTCAATAATCGAAATGGCTGACGTGATCGCCGCAAATACCACCAGGACAAAGAAAAGTGTGCCAAAAAACTGGCCTGCCGCCATCTGACCGAAAGCCAGGGGTAAGGTAATGAACATCAAACCCGGGCCGGCAGATGGTTCAAGCCCATTAGCGAAAACAATCGGGAAAATCACCATGCCAGATAGCAATGCCACCAGCGTATCGAGTCCAGCGATGGTGACAGCAGAGCTTACGATTGAAGCAGATTTTGGCAGGTAGGCACCATAGGCCATGATGGCGCCCATGCCCAGACTGAGCGTAAAAAACGCCTGGCCCATGGCCATCAACACCGAATCCGTTGAGAACTGGTCTGCCTTGAAAGCAAACAAAAAGCTCAGGCCTTCCATGAAATGACCGGAACTTACCGCCGCCCAGATCACAAGCACTAGCAACAGAACAAACAGGGTTGGCATCAGGTATTTGACCGTCTTCTCCAGCCCTTCACCCACACCACGAGCCGCAATGAAGGTAGTCATCGCCATAAAGAGTGTGTGCCAGCCGACAACCGTCCAAGGGTTCGACGTTAGCGAGGTGAATTTTGCGGCGGCAAACTCTCCGTCGGCACCATTAAAAGTCCCTGACGCCATCTCAATCAGGTAAGCCACGGCCCAGCCTGCAATCACCGCGTAGAAAGAGACAATCATGAATCCGGCCAGTGCTCCCATCCAGCCAACGACCCGCCATCCTGGCCTGGAGCCCGATTGCACCGTGAGATCCTGCATCGTATTGATCGGACTCTTTCGACCCGCACGCCCCAACATGATTTCAGCCACCATGATCGGAACACCTATAAGAGAGATGCAGACAAGGTAAGCGAGAACAAACGCAGCGCCGCCGTTTTCACCCGCGACATAGGGAAAACGCCAGATGTTTCCGAGCCCCACCGCGGATCCCGCCGCTGCCAGGATAAACATCAATCTCGATGACCACATGCCGTGCATGGATTCAGACATGGACTACCACCTTCTTTTATTGTTAGTTGTTAACCCGCTTATTGTCGCATTGTCGCACCTGAAAGCTCACCAAAAAACCGTCATGGCGCACCTGCTGAGTGACAAACCAGTAGATACGCCTATAATGGCGCCCCCCGGAGATTACTGATCCGGTGGACGGGTAAATGGCCAAAAAACCAAAAGTACAATCCAATACCATCGCCCTGAACAAGCGAGCAAAGTTCGACTACCACCTGCACGACAAATTTGAAGCCGGTGTCGCTCTGGAGGGTTGGGAGGTGAAGTCACTCAGAGCCGGCAAGTGCCAGCTCATGGATACCTATGTGCTTCTGAAAAATGGCGAGGCTTTTTTGCTTGGTTGCAACATCACACCACTTCCCACAGCATCAGCGCACGCAAACCCTGAGCCAATGCGGACACGTAAGCTGTTGCTACACAAAAAAGAGATCGCCAGGCTGATCGGGGCAACCCAGCAGAAGGGCCAAACCTGTATCCCCGTTGCGCTCTACTGGAAGGACAACAAGGTCAAGTGCGAGATTGCACTCGCCACAGGCAAAAAAGAGCACGACAAACGCGCAACCATCAAGGAACGGGACTGGAGCCGCGATAAATCGCGGGTGCTGAAAAGCGGCAACCAGTAGTTGAACTCTTCAGGAATGCCCATATTAAAGCGTGTATAATTCAGTTGTAACTGTCCCTTTAGCTGTTTCGGGTAAGCCGAATTGGCTGTTGGGGTTTAGGATTTGGCTAAGCCAAATCTCTTATGGGGGTGACTTGGCTTCGACGCCGGTTACAAAACCTGAGGTGCATGTCGAGAGGGTAGTGACTCTCGTAAATCAATCACTGTAACTTTTTATAGTTGCCAACGACGATAACTACGCACTAGCTGCTTAATACCTTTCTTCGGAAAGGCTTAAGTTTTTAGCTTGACCCGGGGCGGATGTGCCCATGTATTCAAACCGGGTGCTCGACTCATGGGACCGCTGCCAGACCCCGCTTGCGGTTAAAGCAGTTAAATTTAAAGTAAGCTCGCCTTCTGATCCCTGTTTGTCGGGCCAGCAGAAGGTTAAAAAATTGACAAACTAAACATGTAGAGCTGAGGGCGGAGAGCTGACGGACTCGGGTTCAATTCCCGACACCTCCACCAAATTCGATGATGTGCTATCGTCTTCAAAAACATCGGCCAGCATCAAACTGATGTCGACTTTTGAAGACAAACTGGCATGGACACCCTTTCCGGGAGCCATCCCGCATTCCATCGCAAAGGAGTACGCCGCCTACTCCGTTAACCGCGAGGCAGGCCAGACCAGCCTGATCTTTTACGCATTCGGTCTGTTTGCGCTCGCAAATATGACCATTGACCTGACGATCGGTGATCCGGCGATTGCTGTGCTGAACGGATTCTTCGTCATGCTGTCTGTCACGGCGGCGATCTTCGTGCGCAGAATCGTAAACAAGGCGTTCCTAAAAATTCTCGCCAATGCTGTAGCCCTTCTTGTTGTGGGCACCCTGCTCTTTACGAAAACGTGGATTGATCTGGAAGACTGGTTCATTTACTTCGCAGACGTACTGGTGATCTTCGTTATCTGCCTGACTGTGCCGATTAATTTTTTCTCCAAGGTGATATGTGCGGCGGCCCTGGTACTGGCGGACGGCGTTTCCCTGGCACAGACGAGCTTTCCGGATGAGATTGCGGCGGGTGTCCTGCTGATGCTGCTCGCAGCTACCGTCTTTTGCCTGATCGCAGACTACAAAATGCAACAGGCACACTTCGCTGCCTACATGGGACTTCGGCGGGAACAGCGTATCAATGAAGAGCTTCGGGCGGCAAAAAGGCAGATCGGCGACCTGCAAAGACTGCTTCCGGTTTGCGCGAGCTGCAAAAAAGTCAGGGACGACAGTGGCAGATGGCAACAAATCGATGAATATATCTCCAGCCACTCGGACGTCCACATCTCACATGGCATCTGCCCTGACTGCAGTCAGTCGCTGACCATGGAAAGGTCTTCCGCTGAGTAACTCCCACCTCAGACCGGGAACACCTCCGGACTGTAAAAGCCATGGAACTGGTGCGGCACATGGTGTTTGAGTTTCAACGAACATACCTGCTCATTGATGTTGTCTGCACGATAGATCTGCAGCTCACTCTTGTGCTCAAAGCCGTTGTAAACCACTTCCATGAGGTACCCGTCGTCTTCTTTTTTCGCATTTGTGCTCGGAACAAACAGCGGCTCTGATCCATAACACCCGGGTGGCAGCGTAACCACCGTGGCGTCACCGTCAAAGGTGACCCGTGAAATGCCATTGAAGAAACTGTTTGCACCGTTTTCCACGGAACATGCTGTGTAGGTCACACTATTGCGCGAGCCTGTGTAGGCTGTATTGAACGTCGGAAACTCGGATTCCGTGTCCGAGATCTGCTCGACCCGCATGTCACCGGTTGCCATGTTCAGGTGGTATCGCATGTACCAGCCACCACCGAAGCGACCATCCGGGTTGAACACATCCTGAAGTGTGTCGTTGGCCGCAAAATTGTCCTGGAACATGCCGTCGATTATGAGTTCGTCACCTTCTTCAAATGCGTTGCCAAAGTGAATGATCGCACCGGGATCCGTCTCAAATCTTTTCACTTCGGTGAGTGTGTCCAGGTCAACGACAACGATTTGCATCGGGATCGACTCATCGAACATGACCTGGTCTGAGATGGTTCGGGTACCGATGATAAAAGGCAACATGTTGCCGAACACGATTGAGCCCAGGAAGAAAATCGCATACTTGTCTGACAGCGCGAAGTCATGGCAGAACGGAAACGTCTCCATGGGTATCTGACCCTTTCTGAAAAGCTTACCTTCAGGGTTGATCCGATACATGTTGATACAGGGTTTCGGTCCTTTAAGGCCAAAGCCGGAAACACCTGCACCAAAGTTGATGTAATCGCCTGTTTTTGTATGAACCTTGCCGTGGGCACTGAACACCATGGAAGGTTCCAGCTCCCCGTCATAGGTAAACTCGCCAACAGTCTCGAGGCTGCCAGGTTTTAACTCCCAGGGTTTGCCGCCTTCGTTCAGCGCCAGCAGGTGTCCGCCATGGTATATCGTATTGGTGTTGGCCGGGTTTGCCGGCATCTTCAGGAAGTTTTTCGCCAGCCCTCCCGGTAACCGCGTGCCAAACCCGCGATAGAGAATCTTCTGCGCTGCCGTTTCCTCTACGTACTTGGGCGTTCGCACGTAACGATTGCGGAAATGCGCCTTGCCTTCATTAAACGTAAACGCACACAACATACCATCGCCATCGAACCAGTGGCCGTATTGCTGTTCACCGATTCGTTGCCGACCCGGACCGTTCCGGAAGAAGGTACCTTTTATATCGGAAGGCAGGTCACCCTCAATATCTTCCAGGTTGTAGTCGTATTCGACATCGAGGTTCTCGAGACCGCCGTGGCAGGAGGGAATTTCGTTTGCGCCCAGTGCTTGAACACTCATGTTGAGTTTACCGTTGTTAAGGGAGTCTTAATGCTATCACGGCAGAAACGGCTGCATAGAGTCGACTGTCAGAACCCGGCCGGTCGAGCCACATCAAGCACCGAAACGCGCTCAGCGTATCGCGCATAACCCGCATAGTCACGCACCGCCTGATGTTGCACACATCTATTGTCCCACATGACCAGGGTACCGGGCGTCCATTTTACGCGGCACTGTATACGGGCATTTCTGGCAACAAAGTCATAAAGACCTGCAAGCAGCATGTCACTTTCCCATTTCGGCAACCCTTCTATATGAGATGTAAAGCTGCCGTTGACAAAGAGCAGCGGTCGCCCGGTTTCCGGATGACGCACAATTACCGGATGACTTGCCCTGGGGTATGCCTGACCGGCACGCAGACGGATACCGTAGTTGCGCAGGTCAATCTCGCCATCATGCCAAGCGGTCTTTCCCTGGAGCAGTTGCTGCATGTCTTCCGAGAGTTCCTGGTAGGCCTCGTACATGTTCGCGAACATGGTGTCACCACCACCATTTTCAGGAACCCTGGTCACATAGAGCAGCGAGGCCATGGGCGGAATCTCCTCGCAGCTCACGTCCGAATGCCAGGCTTCACCGTTACTCTGCCTGGCATCGGGAGGTGTATCGATAACAAAAATCTCCGGGTCGCCAGTCTTGTTCAAGCCCGACCTGTGGGAAGGATGAATGTGCAGATCCCCAAAGTAACGGGCAAACTGCTTATGTTGATCACGGGTGAGGGTCTGGTCGCGAAAAACCAGGACCATGTGCTTGAGGAACGCCTCGCGGAGCGCTTTTACAACCGCATCCTGCAGCGCTTCTGCCAGGTCCAGCCCGGTCACTTCCGCACCGATAACGGGAGTGATGGTTTTAATCTCGAAATTCATGCCGGCATTTAACCACAGCTACAATCCATGACGTAAAAATGCTATTAGTACGCGCATCATTTGAATTGCAGCGATCAGCGGGACCACAAAATGTCAGAAGCCGTCCAGGAAGAAAAACCAGATATCACCGAAGGTGTGAGCTTCCCACCCACTTTTGAAAGCGTTGAAGAAGAACGCAAGGAACGCAAACGGAAACTGACCGCAGCACTGCGGGTCTTTGGCAAGTTCGGGTTTGATGAAGGCGTAGCAGGACACTTCACCGTTCGTGACCCCGAAAAAACCGATCACTTCTGGGTCAATCCGTTTGGTCGTTCATTCAAGCAGATGAAGGTATCTGACCTGATTCTGGTGAATCACTCAGGAGACATCGTTGAAGGTAAAGGGCTCCTAAATGGTGCCGCTTTTGCGATCCACTCCCAGATCCACAAGCACCTGCCTCACGTCACGGCCGCTGCACATACGCACTCGTTATACGGCAAAACCTGGTCTGCTCTCGGTCGATTACTCGATCCACTCACACAGGATTCCTGCGCCTTCTACCAGGATCACGTTCTGTTCAATGACTTTACCGGCGTCGTACTAGATACCTCCGAAGGTGAACGGATTGCCTCTGCACTCGGCAAGAAAAAAGCTGCCATTCTGCAGAATCATGGACTGCTAACCACAGGGAACACTGTTGATGAGGCTGCGTGGTGGTTTATCACCATGGAGAGAACCTGCCAGTCACAGTTGATGGCCGAAGCGGCTGGAACGCCAGTCAAAATTCGACCGGATGTTGCCGAACTGACTCACACCCAGGTGGGAAAACCTGCTGCCGGTTACTTCAGTTTCAAACCTATTCACGATGTGATCGTCGCGGAGCAGCCAGAGATGTTTGACGACTGACAAGTGGCTACGCCCTGTTCAGGGTTTGTACCTGTTTCTGCACCCAGGCGAACACAACACCTCTGCGCCCCGGGTAATGAAACTTGTTAGACTGCGCCGCATCCATAGCCGGAAACAGACGTTTGAGCAAAGCACGTACAGCGGTGATGCTGATCAACCTCGGTACACCCGACCAGCCAGATGAAGACAGCATTCGACGTTATCTGAAACAATTTCTTTCAGACCCTCGCGTGGTGGATTTCCCTCGCTGGTTCTGGCTGCCCATCCTGAATGGCATCATCCTGCGAACAAGACCGCCAAAGCTCGTCCACAACTATGAGCTGATCTGGGGCAGGCACGATGGCCCGATACGTACCGTCACCTCGGCACTGAAAAGACGTATCCAGGCCAGGCTCTCCGGCGTGCAGGTCGTTTCAGCGATGACCTATGGCAAACCTTCTGTCGCCAGCATCCTGCACTCTATTTCCGACGCCGATCGCGTCATCGTTCTACCCTTGTTTCCGCAGTATGCCGGCGCCACCACTGGCGCAGTTTCCGACGAGCTTGAGCGAGCCATTGCCGAAACCGGCAGCAAACAGGTGTTCGAGTTAATTGATGACTATCACGATGACCCGGGTTACATCTCAGCCGTTGCCGACAGCATCAGGGCGCACCATGCCTACCGCACCGGCACACCGAAGGTCGTCTTTTCCTTTCACGGTATTCCCCAGTCACAGTCAAAGCGCGGAGACCCCTACGCCAGCCAGTGCGCGCGCACGGCGGAACTCGTTGCGGACAATCTGGGACTTTCCCGGGATCAATGGTTGCAGACTTACCAGTCCAGGTTCGGTCCCCTGCCCTGGTTGAAACCCTACACCGATCTCACCATGGCCGCACTACCAGCTTCAGGCGTGGACGATGTGTTGGTGGTCTGTCCTGGATTTTCCGTGGATTGCCTGGAGACCATCGAGGAGATTCGGGTTCAGAACCGGGATATCTTCATGGAAGCAGGTGGCAAACGATTCAACTACGTGAAAGCACTGAACGCCAGCCAAGCACACGCACAGTGCCTGGCGGATCTTCTGGAACAAAAACTTTAACCGGGTTCAGGAGGCTGGCGCGCCCTGGGGATCTTCTTCGGAGTCAACCTCGGACTGCTCCTGAGATTCAGATTCCTCTGGCGGCTTATAGTTAAACCCGGCAACACGGTCGCGTCCTGACTCTACAGCGAACTCAAGGGCCTTGGTGGCGTTGGCAATCAGCTCGTCCACATCCTCTATGCCATGGAAGGTGGTAATACCGCCGGAAGCCGTGACAAGAATGTCTTCGTCATCCTTGATCTTGATCTGACTGATCAGCTGACTGATTCTGTTGATGATCATCACCGCATCTTCCTCGGAGGCGCCTGACAGGAGGAGTGCAAAGATATCGTTATCCAATCTCGCAATGACGTCCACTTCACGCAGCGCTGCTTTCACAATTCGGGAGAACAGCTGCAGCGTTTCATTACCGCTGCCCAAACCATGTTTATCGACAATTTCTGCGAACTGGTCGACCTGGAGAATGGCAACGGTAAAGTGATAACTGCCCCGCTCGCTCATGGCCCGGTGCTGTATCAGGACATCCTTGAAATGGGACTCGTTATAGCAGCCTGTCAGCTCATCCAGGGTTGTAACCGAGGAGAACCTCTCCTTCAGTCCTGCCAGCTCCTCCGTAACAGAGGAGAGCTCCGATTCAGCGTCTTCCGCGCGGCGCTCAAGGTGATCCAGGGCACGGTTAATAAACAGGGAAGGCATGATCATCATCGCCGCCATGGCAATGCCAATCACCACCAGTTGTCCGACCTCCAGATCTCTCATCAGGAAGAAAATCAGGCCGTACAGAACCAGGGTGTTGAAACCAAGGAGAAGATGGATTCTGTTCTTATTCATTTAACCGAAATTTCACCGGATTGTTGGCCCGGCTGAGATGGATACGTGACAATAATGGAATCGAGAGTAACCATAAAGCACTAGTCGTCGGCCCATGAGTACGCTGTTTTTCCTTTTTTCCCTGCTGTTTGCGTGGCAGGCGTGGAATCTTTTCCACCCTAACTTCGATCATCCCAGGTGGTCGTTCTTCAGTTTCGCCTTTGGCCTGCCCACAGGGGAACTGGCGCCCCACGTTATCTTCTGGCAGGCCGTCACCGTAGCGTTCTTTGTGCTCATCGGTGCCGTCTGGGGACTGTTTGGCGCACTCGGTTTCCTGTTATGTATCGGGGCCTGGTCAACGATGGCACTCTACTATTATCAGGGTTCAAAAGCGCGCGAGGAAGTTGCGGCCGTGCTGATCGAAGGCCTGGGCAAAAACTACGAATCAAAGATTAACCCCGAGTTCCGGGAGCGATTCGGTGAAGAACCGGATGAACAGCTGATTCGCCATCCATTGACCCACCGCGATCCGGATGTCGAGTACATCCGAAACATCCACTACGGCGACCACGGGCAGCGCCTCGATATCCGAAGACCGAGAAACCCGGGTACTGATGGTCCGATGCCCGTACTCATGCACATTCATGGTGGTGCATGGATCTACGGACGCAAGGATGACGGACAGGCAGTGCCACTCATGAACCACATGGCCAAACGGGACTGGATCTCAGTGTCCATATCCTATCGCTTAAGTCCCGGCGCTACCTTCCCGGACCATATTGTGGACTGCAAACAGGCTCTCGTCTGGATCAAGGATCACATCAGTGGATATGGCGGCGACCCGGACTTCATCATGGTTACCGGCGGCAGTGCTGGTGGCCACCTGACTTCACTGCTTGCGCTGAGTAACGGGCACGCTGCTTTCCAGCCGGGCTTCGAGGACCGGGATACTTCTGTACAGGGTGCGGTGCCTTTCTACGGCATCTACGACTTTACAGATGAGCATGGCCTGCATCATCACGAGGGTATGACCGAGCTCCTGGAAGACAGGATCCTTAAGCTGGACATGCTGGGTAACGAAGACGCTTATCGCGAAGCCTCACCTATCCAGTACATCTCAAAAGATTCTCCGCCCATGATGGTGATTCACGGGGAACTGGACACGCTTGTTCCGGTTAAAGCTTCCCACGTATTCACGGATGCACTAAGGGCCACTTCGAAAAACAAAGTGGTGATGGTTGAAATTTCGAAGGCGCAACATGCCTTCGATGTATTCCCGTCCATACGCAGTGAATATGTAAAGTTTGGTGTCGAGCGTTTCCTGACCTGGAATTACAGCCAGTACCTCAAATCCATCAATACTTGAAGTCACTCTGGGGTGTACTGACCGCGAGTTCCTTGTCAGTAATAAATTCCAGCAGGGCAGCCTGCCCTTTCTTGGTTGCTTCAATGCCCCGCTGGATCGCCGCAGCAATGTCATTGGGATCCGTCACCCGCTCACCGTAACCGCCGAACGCCACTGCCATGTCTGCATAGTTTCCAGAGATGTCTGTGCTGCGATACTTCTCGGTTGCAACCTGCATGATCGGCAGTTCGATCGCCATGGAAAAATTGTTAAACAAGATTGAAAGAATCGGGATGTTCTCCCGAACCGCGGTTTCAAAGTCCATGCCTGTAAAACCGATGGCCGCGTCCCCCCAGACATTGATGCAGACCGCCTCAGGCCGCGCGAGCTTGGCGCCCATGGCAAGCCCAAGGCCATAACCCAGTTGCGTCGTCTTTCCCCACCCGATGTAGCTGAGAGGAGTCTTGCTGACCCAGAACGGGGAAATCTGGTCGCGAGGGCTTCCCGCATCATGGGTAATAACCGTCTCAGCCGGGTTGGTTGCCTGCATCAGTTCGCAGATCACCCGGTAAGGGCTGATCGGAGCGTCATTGCTGGTCAGTTTAGGCATCCAGTCAGCAAGCCAGGCCTCCCTTTCACGCGCAATCCGCGTCGATACTTCTGCCCGAGCTTTCGCCGGCTTTTTACTGAGACCTTCCATCGCCTCAGACAGCAGCTGGAGCGTCAACTTCGCATCACCTGCCATGGTGTACTGAGCCGGTACGTCCTTATTGAGATCCATTGGATCCAGGGTAGAGTGAATAATGGTTTTGCCACGCGGCATCTGCACGCCAAATCCTGTCAACGCAAAGCTGCAACCAATGCCGAATATGACATCAGCTTCCTGCAGAAAGGTATGCACAGGTTTCGGCAGGGAGCGCCCACCGGAACCCAGCGATAGTGGATGATCTTCGGGAAAAGCACTTTTACCCTCAAGACTTGTGGTCACCGGAATGTTCCAGGCTTCCGCCAGAGCCTTCAGTTCATCCCAGGCCTTGGCGTAATGCACACCCTGGCCGGCATAGATCACCGGCTTCTCTGCGCTCGCCAGCAATGCTGCGGCTTTACCAACATCCGCCGGGTCGGGCATGGTACGTGACTTGAAGCTGGGTACGTAGACAAAATCATCAGGCACTTCTTCGCGGAACACATCGAGCGGTACCTCAATCATGACAGGACCACCACGCCCGTTTCGGAGCTGGGAGAAAGCGCGACGCATCACTTCAGGCAGCGCTTTACCCATGGTCACGGGTTCCGCCCACTTTGTTATGTGTTGCATGTTAAGGGTGGAATTGAAATTCGGGAAATAGTTGGCGATACGCCGCTGGTAACCGGCAGGCATCACAAGAATCGGCACCGATTCACTGTAGGCCTGGGCAACACCACCAAACGCATTCTCTGCCCCGGGGCCATGTTGCATGACAAACACACCAATATCGTCACCTGAACTCAGGCGACTGACGGCGTCTGCCATGTGAAGACCAACGCGCTCCTGGCGCACAATGATGGTTCGTATATCAGCCTCTGCAGCAGCTTCGATAATTGGATTCACCGGGTAGCCGATGATGAACTTGATTTTTTCTCGCTTTAGCACCTCAGCAATAGCGTTAGCAACCAGCATAGTTATACCTCGATTATCTGTTCGGGCCGCGATTCATGGGATAAGGTTGCCACCGTTCAAGATCAACGGTCGGTAACACTGTCGGGTTAACGCAACTCATCGGCCACTTGCCTTCGAGCACCAGCCGGACTTCCCGAGCAGCACGACGACGGGTTTCAGGACGCATCCGGTCCGTAGCTGATGCTGCGTGGGGCGAAAGCATAACGTTGTCTCTTCCCAGTAACGGGTCGTTTGGATCAATGGGTTCCTTTTCAAGAACGTCCAGCCCGGCGGCACCAACCTTGCCGGAGTCGAGGGCGCGGACCAGGGCCGCCTGGTCGATCGTTGGACCACGTCCACAGTTAATGATGTAAACCCCGTCTTTCATCATCGCAAACTGTTCATCGCTTAGCATGGCGCGGGACGTTTCATTCAGGCCAGGGTGCACGGAGATGTAGTCTGACATGGTGAGCAGCTGTTGCAGGGACACTGGTTGCACCCCTTCCGCTGTCATTTTGAGCTCGGTCACGTAAGGGTCATAGGCCACCACGTGAAGACCAAATGCCTGGGCGCGTCTGGCTACCGCAGTTGCAACATTCCCGAATGAAATCAGCCCCAGCGTCTGGCCCCAGAGTCTAGGCATCTTCTCCAGCACGGGCCGCCCCTTGAACCAGTCACCCCTCTGGACCATTTGATCCATCTGTTTTTGCCTGCGATGACAGGCGAGCAAAAACATCATAGTGTGGTCAGCCACTTCCTCAATAAACACATCTGGCACGTTGGTGACAACAATGCCGGCTTCTGTCGCCGCATCCACATCCACCATGTCCACGCCAACACTGCCGACACCAATCACGGTACATTTTTCCAGACCTGAAATAACCTGCTGGTCAATACGAACACCCCATGACGTAAGTATCGCGTCTGCATCACGAACACCTTCAATAAAGCTCTCCGTGCTGGAGGTATCCGCCTCATAAAGCTCAGCGACATCATCCAGGGCTTCAAGCTCAAGTGCGTACTTTTCCTCCAGGGAAACCTGTTTGGCAACCGCAGGTAACTGAACCGCAACTCTTTTCTTCGTCATGACCTTCTCCCTCTTTGACCCTGGTAAACCAGAAAGGCAACATACCGTAATTCTGAGCGAGGTGCATCGTCATGCAGTGGCAGGTAGGTAAACTGACCGTCACAAGGATCGAGGAGATGATCGGTCCCATGTTTGATCCGGTAAGATTTTTCCCGGACTTCGACCCGGCATGCTTTGAGCAGCATCGGGACTGGCTTTATCCGGATCACGTCGAAGAGGCGACCGGCAGGATCATTGCCAGCATGCACTCCTGGCTTATCGAGACGCCACATCACAAGGTCCTGATAGACACCTGCATCGGCAATGACAAGCAACGCATGCCCTATCGGGACTGGCACGAGATGAAGACGCCATGGCTCAAGAACCTGGCCCTGGCAGGCGCATCACCTGATGACATTGACTATGTCATGTGTACCCACCTGCATGTGGATCATGTCGGCTGGAATACCCGACTCGAGAGCGGGCAGTGGGTACCCACCTTTCCCAATGCCAGGTACATATTTTCAAAGAATGAGTACGAGTTCTGGCAACACGAACGAGAGACACAGAACGAAGAAACCTTCGCACAGGTCAACAACCAGACCTTCGACGACAGCGTTGCACCCATTATGCACCTCGCGGATCTGGTCGATGGAGAAACGGAGCTGATAGCCGATCTCCTGCGAATCCGTCCGGCACCGGGACACACACCTGGATCGATCGCTATTGAACTGTCGGACGCCGGCGCACTCGGCATATTTACCGGTGATATCTGCCACCACCCCATCCAGGTAGCTCACCCGGACTGGAACAGTGCTTACTGTGAGTTACCGGACCAGGCGAGGCAAACCCGTCACATCATTTTGGAACGCTGCTGCGACAATAATGCGCTGATGCTGCCCGCGCACTTCGGTCCCGGATTCGCGGGTCGCATCAGGGATGCAGGAGAAGGTTTTAGAATCGATTTTGACTGAACGCTAGCGCTCTACCCAATCCGGATCCAGCATCGCAAAAAACAGATCCAGCATCCTGTAGGTCAGCCCCCAGACAATCTCATCACCGACACCATAACCGGGATAGCTGACTCGCTCGCCACCCACCATAAACTGCCCGGTCGTATGGGCATCCCCGGTGTGCATATCTCGCAGGGAGCCCCAGAGCACGTCAGCCACTTCGTAGTTGGGTTCGAAGCGCACATCATGATGCTTAAGCTCATAAACAAAGGGCGTAACCACCATATCGAGATCCCGACCTCGCGGGTTGGCCTGCACCGGGTCGATCTGGCCGATGAATTCCCCATACCTGATCAGGTCAAGACCTATTTCTTCATGGGTCTCACGCTCGGCGGCATGTCGCAGGGACTCGTCATCAGCCTCCAGGTGGCCGCCAGGAAAAGCCATGTGGCCTGACCATGGATCGCCCTCCTTTTGTGCCCGAAGGATAAACAGGGCTTCAGTGTCTCTCGTGCCATTTTCCTCTCTGGGACGCAGAACCACCGAAACAGCCGCCTGGCGGGTTTTCTCACGCACGGGTACTTTACGAGGTGAGTGATCGAGAATCGACTGCCTGATACGATCTATATGGACAATGCTCATTGGGAACATTGTATCAAGAAGACGGTCTACCGGTTTATGAAACGATTATCTCTTGTGCTCCTTCTGTTCACGCTGACGCTGGCTGGTTGCGCGACCAATCCGGTAACGGGTAAAAGTGAACTCGCCCTGGTCAGCCAGGGCGAAGAAATCACCATCGGCGAACAGCAATACGTCCCGGTGCAGCAATCCCAGGGCGGGCAGTACCAGGTCGACATCACTTTGACCCTGTATGTCCAGGATGTCGGTAACCGTCTTGCCGCCGTGAGCGATACTCCTCTACCTTACGAATTTGTTGTTCTTAACAACTCCACGCCAAATGCCTGGGCGCTTCCGGGAGGCAAAATTGCAATCAACCGGGGGCTTCTGGTCACCCTGGAAAATGAAGCAGAACTTGCCGCGGTCCTGGGTCACGAGATTGTGCATGCCGCAGCACGTCACGGCGCAAAATCAATGGAACGCTCCATGTTGCTACAGGGCGCCGTCGCCCTGACGGCCATTGGTGTGTCCGGTACTGATTACGGCAACTACATCATGGAAGGTGCCCAGCTCGGCTCCCACCTGATCAGCACCCAGTATGGCCGAGGCGCGGAACTGGAAAGCGACTACTACGGCATGCAGTACATGGCCCGGGCGGGATATGACCCGAGCGCGGCCATCACCCTGCAGGAGAAGTTCGTCAGGTTGAGCCAGGGCCGGCCATCATCATGGCTGGATGGCCTGTTCGCCAGCCATCCACCGTCACAACAGCGGGTAGACAAAAATCGTGAGACTGCCATGGAGATTAAGGCAGGGCAGGAAAGATCCTGGATCGTTGGCAGGGACACCTACCAGGCAAACATCGCTTACCTGAAAAGCAAATCCGAGGCATATGTCGCCTTCGACCAGGCAATGACGCTTGCAAGGAACAAAGAGATCCCTGCCGCAGAAAACCGGATCGAGAAGGCAATCAGAATGGAACCGAGAGAATCCCGATTTTATGGGTTCAAGGGCAATCTGCTGTTCAACAAAAACGCATATACCGAAGCCTTAACCCAGTACAACAAGGCGATCGCACTGGACCCTGATTACTACGAGTTTTTCCTCGGACGAGGAATGACTCATTCGCGGCTCGGGCAGCGTGAACAGGCAACCCGGGATCTCATCCGCAGCAACCAGCTGCTCCCAACCGCTATCGCAACAATTGAACTCGGCAATCTGTCACTGGCAGCGGGCGATCGAAACGCCGCCAAACAGTACTACGCGGCTGTCGCCCAATCTGGCGGGTCACTGGGTCAGGGAGCAACCGACAGTTACATCAGGCTTGATATTATCGACAACCCTGACCGTTACTTCTCAACGTCGGCTGAAAAAAGAAATGGCCGCATAGTCGTCAACGTCGTGAACAGAACCAATATCCCAGTCAGCTCAGGGATCGTGCAGTATTCAGCGTTAGTCAACGGCAAACCACGTCAGGGTCAATCAGATACCGGTGCCATAGCTCCAGCGGGAGGCATCCGCATCAATACCGGATGGCAGATTAGTGATGCCGACCACGTTGACCGTCTGAATATCCAGGTGGTTGACGTCCGCCTGTAGGCGAAAACCAAACCGCGACACACTTGTATCGTTAGATTTTCGGGGTGCAGGTACGTGATACCATGACCTCATGGATGAAGTCGTCGCACCAGCCAATCGGTTCGCCCGAACGTTCAAGGCATTTGAGATCGTCAACTACCGCTGGTTCTTTGCCAGCCAGTTCGGCAATTTTGCATCCATGAACATGCAGATGTTCGTTCGAGGCTGGCTGGTCTTTGAGATCACCGGAAGCTACGAGAAACTCGGATGGATGATGGCGGCAGGTGGGCTGGTTGGCCTGGTTGCTGCTCCCCTCGGGGGGGTTGTTGCTGACCGTGTCAGACAGAAAAAGCATGTGATCCAGCTGTCCGGTGTCGCCAACATGCTGATCGCACTGGCTATCGCCTGGAGTATCTGGGTCGATGCCCTAATTTTCGAACACCTTCTTCTTGCGTCGATTTTCCAGGGACTCGTGATGAACGCCATGATGCCCTCAAGACAGGCACTGACCAAAGACGTTGTAGGACTCGAGTTACTCACCAATGCTATCGCGCTCAGCACCTCTGGCATGAATACCGCCCGGCTGCTGCTACCCGGGCTTGCGGGTGGGCTGGTGGCAGCATTAGGCGGTGGTGACGGAAACATAGACCCGGCCAAGTGGGTGTATATCCTGATGGCACTGCTCTACCTGTTCAGCACTATCGCCATGTTCATGCTCCACGTTGCGGATAATCCGGTCGCCAGTGAGGAACACAAACCTTTCACCAGCGAACTGAGAGAAGGGTTCCGATATGTGTGGAACACACCTGTCATTTTCATGCTGCTAGGCACCAACTTCCTGATGGTCTTTTTTAGCCTCACCTACTTCATGCTGCTACCGGGTTTCGTCAAGGAAGTGCTGGATGCGGGCCCGGACCGGTTAGGCCTGATTATTTCGATTTCCGGTATCGGCGCACTTGTTGGGTCACTGCTGGTCGCTTCACTGCCTAATCGGCGACGCGCCAGGATTCTGCTCTACGGAACTTTTCTGATGGGTGTTTCACTGCTGGGATTTGCCATATCAACCAACTACTGGCTCTCGGTGTTCCTGTTAACCCTGGTTGGGCTCGGCCAGGCTGCCCGGATGTCACTGTCCAACGTACTGGTACAGGCTTATGTGGATGATGAATACCGGGGTCGTGTCATGAGTATTTATATGCTGGAGATGGCTTTCCTGAGTATCGCAATCTACCCGGTGAGTGTGGCAGCAGATGTCTTTGGTCCACAATGGACGGTAGGTGTGTCAGCCACCTGCCTGATTGCGCTTGTGATCGCGCTGTATAACATTCAAAGCTATCGCCGCCTGGATTAAGCTTCTGATCATGCACAAGCACTGGGAAAACCCTGAGGTCATTGGCTACGGTCGCCTGCCCGCTGCCGCCAGTTTCCTGCGAAACGGCAAGTCGCTGTCCCTGGCCGGCACCTGGATGTTCAAGCGCCTTGACGCCCCGCCGAAAGACAACACCTGGCTGACTGGGGATTGTTCCAGCTGGTTACGCACAGATGTGCCCGGACTCTGGACCATGAACCCGGAGGTTCCCGAGGATAACCCCATTTACACCAACGTGCTGATGCCGTTCCGGGGCGAACCACCGGCTGTGCCGAACAACCCGACGGGGCTTTATCGTCGCAGCTTCGAATTGGATAGCACGGCAACTTCAGAACGCTGGGTACTGCAGCTGAATGGGGTCGAAAGCGCATTTTATCTTTACTGCAATGGCATCGAGATCGGCTTTAGCAAGGACTCAAGACTGCCAGCAGAGTTTGATCTCAGTGACTACCTGAAAACAGGCGATAATGAGATTGCCCTGATGGTGCTTCGCTACAACGACAGCAGCTATATCGAAGACCAGGACCAGTGGTGGCACGCTGGTATTCACCGTGACATCGTTCTCTACCAGACGCCCCGAGTCTACGTTCGCGATGTTTTTGCACGCCCTGCCTTTAACGAGCTCACCGGCAGGGGTTCTCTCAACATCACCATACGTCTCGGTGATGAAAATCGAAGCTGTCTGCATCACCGGGTGTCCGCAAGAGTCAGAGACGCTGCTGGCAAGGATCTGTACCGTAAACCCCTGACTGCTCGAATCGAGAAATCTAACTTCTATGCCGTCGTGGGCAAGGGCCCGGTAATCCACCTGCATGCACCAGACAGAAAAGTAAAACCCTGGAACGCTGAACAGCCAAACCTGTACAACCTGGAGATCGAATTACTCGATGACCGCGATGAATGCATCGAGCGTATCTGTCTCAGGATCGGCTATCGCAGTATTCGCCTCGAGGACCGGCAGCTTTTGGTGAATGGCATACCCGTGATCATCAAAGGCGTTAATCGCCATGACCACTCTGACATCACCGGCAAGGTTCTATCCGAGGCAGACATTCGTCGTGACCTGTTGACCATGAAGCAACACAACATAAATGCCGTGCGGACCAGTCATTACCCCAATGATTCGCGTTTCTACGAGCTCTGTGATGAGCTGGGACTTTATGTGGTGGACGAGGCCAACCTGGAAGCTCATCACCATTACGCCCAGTTAGGCAGCGATCCATACTGGTCCGGGCAATTTCTCGCGCGAGGCATGCGTATGGTTGAACGAGACAAGAACCATCCCTGCATCATCATCTGGAGCGTTGGCAACGAAACCGGCTTCGGCGCCAATCACATGGCCATGACAGGCTGGATACGCGAATACGACCCGTCGCGACCGATTCACAACGAACCGGCAATCTGTGAACAGGGCGTACGGGACATGTGGAACGAAAACCGGCACGGCAGCGACCTGGTGTGCCCAATGTACCCATCGGTGGACGATATCATCCGACACGCACGGGAAAGCGATGATCCAAGACCATTGATCATGTGTGAATACGCGCACGCCATGGGCAACAGCTGCGGCAACCTGAAAGAATACTGGGAGGCCATCGAAACCTGGCACGGATTGCAGGGAGGCTTCATCTGGGAGTGGAAAGACCATGGCATTCGTTCGACCGCCAACGGCATCGAATACTGGGCCTATGGCGGCGACTTTGGGGAGTGGCGGCATGACGGAAACTTCGTATGTGACGGTCTATGCTGGCCAGACGGCACACCACACACCTCACTCATTGAATACAAAAGCGTTATCCAACCGATCTCTGTTTCCAGGGTTGGCAGGGGTAAGCGTTTTCGTGTCCTGAACAAACACGACTTTATTGACCTGTCGGATTACACCGGGTCATGGACCCTTTTCAGGGATGGGGTGGAAACGACGAGAGGTCAGCTCCCGCAGTTCACGACTCCTGCGCAGCACTACGAAGACTTTGACCTGGATTTTGGTGATATCCGTGACGACGCAGAGTTCAGCCTGGTATTCGAATTCACATTGCGCATAGCCAACAATTGGGCTGAGCAGGGGCATCTTGTCGCACGCAGCCAGGTAACGCTGAAAGAGGCTGGCAAAAAGCGGCTCGCTAAGCCGGCAAAAAACGTTAGATCGACGCAGCACAACACGCTCAATCTTGAGACCCAGGATCAGGAACTGACTTTTTCGGAGGCTGGTCTTATCTCATGGAAAGTTGCAGGAAAGAGCGTCAACAGGGAGATTCTTGACGGTCCTCCGGTATGTAACTTCTGGCGTGCGCCTACCGACAACGATGGGATCAAGGGGCAACCTGACCAGCAGGCGAAGGCATGGGCCCTTTGGCTGGATCTTGGCCTGGACAATATAGAATGGCGCCACAAGATGAACACTCGGGAAACTTCCTCCCGGACAACGGTCATCATTGATTCAACAGGCTCCTGCAAAGGCGGCTCTCTCTACGTGAAAACCGAATACACTATCATTGAGTCAGGCATCCGGGTTCGTCACCGTTTCCGGGTACCAAAAGCTTTCAAGGATCTGCCAAGAATCGGCGTACGCTGGCAACTGGCCAGCGGATTTGAAGCGCTCAGCTGGTTCGGTAACGGCCCTCATGAAACCTACTCAGACAGGAAAGTTTCCGCGATACGCAAGGTACATGAATCCACGGTAAGTCAGCAGTATGTCCCGTATGTCTTACCGCAGGAACATGGCAACCTGACGGATGTCAGCTGGTTATCACTCCGGGACAACCAGCTTACCTTCACGATGCGCGCCGACTCGAGGATCGAGGCTTCAGCATCACATTATCCTCACGAGATACTGACACCCGCTTTCCACACCTATGAGATAACCCCGCACCCAAGTACCTGGTTGTCACTGGACACCCGGCAACGTGGGCTGGGGGGAGCCAGCTGCGGGCCGGATACTCTCCCCGGTTATCGTATCGGTCCCGGGAGATACGAACTGTCATACGAGATGACTGTTAATACAGGATCGTAAAGGAGCTGCTATGAACGAAAAGCCGTATCGCGTCTGGGACCTGCCTCTCAGGCTGTTTCACTGGTCGCTGGTCATACTGGTGGCTATCTCGATTTACACCGGCGAGAACGGTGGGTTCAACGAGATGGACTATCACATGCTTTCCGGTTACGCGATTCTGGCGCTGGTCCTGTTTCGGGTGATCTGGGGTTTCGTCGGGTCAGAGCACGCGCGTTTCTCTGATTTTGTTCGACCTTCGGCCATTGTGGCTTACAGCAGATCGCTGCTGAGCAAAGACATTCAGGAAGACAAGCGACCCGGGCACAACCCCCTCGGCGCTCTCAGTGTTCTGGCGTTTCTGGTGGTCCTGCTGGTACAGGCTGGCACAGGGCTGTTCGCCAACGATGACATTTTTCTTGAGGGCCCGCTGACTCACCTGGTGGAAGATGAAATGAGTGACGACCTGACGACGGTTCATCATTTTGCCGCAAAAGTACTTTATGTCCTGGTCTTCCTGCACCTGGCAGCTATTCTCTTCTACCAGTTCGTGCGCAAAGAGCCGCTTCTGCTCGCCATGATAACGGGACGCTTCAAGGGCAGAACAGGTAAGTCGGACGGTGCAAACCTACTGAAAGAAACGGCCATGGCGGTTGTCACCCTGGCCGTTTGTTCAGGTTTCGTCTACTACCTCATCAATGAGGTTTGATCAGTTTATTCGGCTTTATAGTCGTCGTGGCACCCTTTACAGGAACCACCGAGTGCCTGGATAGCAGGACCGATCCGGGTCATATCACTCGAGTCGGCGGCTTCTGCCATATCACGCGCTGCGACTACGAATTTGTCCATTGCTGCAGCGAAGCCTTCCGGATCTTTCCAGACAGATTCGAGCGATTTGCTCTTTTCCGTATTGCTTCCTTCCGGGAAAACATTGGGTGCCACTTCGGCTAAAGCGGCCAGTCCGCGGGCATGCAGAGCCAGGTCTTCAAAATGCACCCTGTTTTTTAAGATGGTGCCCATGGAGACCATGTGCCCGCCGATGGATTTCATGACGGCCTGGCGATACTCCGTTTCCACCTTTCCATCTGCCAGCGCACCCATCGGGGCCAGTAACGCCACCAGCAGTACTATGCGCTCCTTCATGACAATCTCGCTCTCTCAAGTTGGTCAGTCGAAGACGCAAGAATAACGCGAAATTCAGGGCTTCTGCCAATTCAACATCAATTGACCTGAGCGAAGCTCAGACGTATGGTTGCCGATTCCCATTGAACGTCCCCAGAACACCATGGCAGCCAAGAAAAGCTATCCCTTCGAACAGTCGCTGGAAAAGCTGGAGAAACTGGTCGAACGCATGGAAGAAGGTGATCTCAGTCTCGAGGACTCTTTGAAAAC
Source organism: Pseudomonadales bacterium (assembly GCA_016779585.1). Classification (GTDB taxonomy): domain Bacteria; phylum Pseudomonadota; class Gammaproteobacteria; order Pseudomonadales; family Azotimanducaceae; genus UBA9659. The sequence goes on along the minus strand of JADHNI010000023.1, from coordinate 18,167 downwards.
GTTCGAGGAAGGTATCAAGCTGACGCGCGAATGCCAGCAGGCGCTGGCCAAGGCAGAGCAGAAGGTCAAATTGCTCATCGAACAAAGTGGTGAGCTGACGGAAGTCGACTTCGACGACCTGGATGAGTAAGCAGCCAGCGCTATTCGAGGAGATCCCCACCTCGAGACCTGATACACCGCTACTCAATAAGATCCAGTGTCCAGCAGACATCAGGTCGTTGGACCCAGAACAGTTACCGGAACTTGCTCACGAACTCAGGCACTTCCTGCTCTATACCGTGGGCCAGACGGGCGGACACTTCGGCGCGGGGCTGGGTGTTGTGGAACTCACCATAGCCTTGCACCGTGTTTTTGATACGCCGAGGGAGCAATTATTCTGGGATGTCGGGCACCAGACCTATCCTCACAAAATACTGACCGGAAGACGTGATCAGATGTCGCTGTTGCGCCGACCAGGTGGACCGGCGCCTTTCCCGAGCCGGGAAGAAAGTGAGTTCGACGTTTTTGGCACCGGCCACTCATCAACTTCCATCAGCGCCGCCCTGGGCCTGCAACTGGCGAAGCCTGTTGAAGACACCAGTCAGGCTGTTGTCGTTATCGGTGATGGAGCGATGACCGCGGGGATGGCGTTCGAGGCACTCAACCACGTTTCGGCCTGCGGCGCTGACCTGCTCATCGTGCTAAATGACAATGCGATGTCTATCTCGGAAAACGTCGGCGGTCTTGCAGATTATTTTGCCCGGGAGGTATCTGTACCCGGTAGCATTTTTGAAGATCTGGGAATCCGATACTCAGGTCCTGTTGATGGGCACGATATCACTTCACTGATTGACACTCTTTCGACCCTGAAGACACAGCGAGGTCCTCGACTGCTGCATGTTCATACACGCAAGGGCAAGGGATACGGTCCCGCCGAAGCATCACCTGTCAACTCACACTCTCTGACAAAGCTCGAAAGACAGATTCAGAATAAGCCACCTTCCTATTCAACCCTCTTTGGTAAGTGGGCTATCGAAAGGGCTCGAACAGACTCACGGCTGTTTGCGATCACGCCTGCCATGAAAGAAGGCTCAGGCCTGGCCGAATTCTCGGAGGCGTACCCGGAAAGATTTCACGATGTCGCCATCGCAGAACAACACGCGGTAACCTTCGCTGCAGGTCTGGCAGCCGGCGGCGCCAAACCGGTTGTCGCTATTTACTCGACTTTCCTGCAACGCGCCTACGACCAGGTTATTCATGACGTTGCCATCCAGAACCTGGACGTCCTGTTCGCTGTAGATCGTGCATCACTGCTCGAAGACGGACCAACCCACTCCGGCGTGTTCGACCTGTCGTTCATGCGAGCCATACCAAACTTGATCATCATGGCTCCTGCTACAGACTGGGCGATGAATGCGATGCTGGATTTCGGTTATGCGCACGAGGGTCCCGCGATAGTGCGTTATCCCCGCGGCAGTGCTGAACCCGATTCGCAGGAGGCTCCAGTTGAACTGGGTAGAGGCACCATTCTTCGAGAAGGAGAACGTGTAGCAATCCTGTCGTTTGGCGCGTTGAGAAGAGTCGGCCTGACAGTCGCAGAAGAAGCAGGCTACACACTCGTCGATATGCGATTTATCAAACCGCTGGATGAATCACTCATCCGCGAGCTTGCATCCTCCCATAATCTTCTTGTCACCCTCGAGGAAAACGCCCTGGCCGGGGGGGCAGGATCTGCAGTGGGTGAATTTCTAAACCGGGAGGAAATCGCAACAGGGTTGTTATCGGTTGGTATTCCCGACCGATTTATCGATCCCAACACACCTGCGGAGATGAGAGTCGATTCAGGGTTAACCGCTGAAGAAATTGCCGCGGCTATTAAAAAGAAGCTTGGCTAGCTCTTCTGGTCACGCTCACTGAACAAGTGACCAAGCTTGCCTGCTTTGGTCGCGAGATATCGGGCGTTGTGGTCATTCTGCCCAGTCTGGATAGGCAGCCGCTCAAGAATTTCGATTCCAAGTTTTGTCAGGGCTTGCACCTTTAGCGGATTGTTAGTCATCAACCTGACTTTCTTGATCCTGAAGTGCTGGAACATGGACTTGGTGATCGTGTAGTCACGCAGGTCAGCATCAAAGCCGAGTCTTTCATTCGCCTCGACAGTATCTGCTCCCTTGTCCTGGAGTTCGTAGGCTCGAATCTTGTTGATCAATCCAATTCCGCGACCTTCCTGCCTGAGGTACAGAATAATACCGTTACCGTTCTCGGCAATGGTTTTCATGGCATGCTGAAGCTGGGGACCACAGTCACACCTCATACTGAACATACAATCACCGGTAAGACACTCTGAGTGCACACGGCAAAGCACCGCATCCTCGGTGTCGGGGTCTCCGCAGACCAGGGCGACATGCTCCTGCCCCGTCTCGGAATCCTCAAACCCGTGCATCATGAACTCCCCAAACTGCGTGGGTAGTCGACAGGATGCAACAAAAGTAGCGGGCAAGCGTGCCTCCGAGCACTAAAAGAGGGCAGCTAGTGTAGCACCGGCTTCCCTAATAGCAAGCCATTCAAAACTTGCTGCTGAGGACCAGCAAACCGTTATTTTCAGAGATATCAACGTGCTGAAGGAAGGACATACCAAGTAACGCGGTGGCAGGTTGTGGTCCATCCATCACTACTGCATGCACATTGTTTACAACAATTTCGCCAACCTGAACCTCGCGCAATACAACCGCTCGCGCGGTCCGAACATCGCTGGCCGTGGTGACGTTGGTCACTCTGCTCTTGATGTGTTCGATGCCTAACGACTTCGCCATAGCAGAATTTAGGGCAACTACGTTAGCGCCCGTGTCGACCAGGAAACGGATCGGTCGCCCATTCACTGAACCGGTAGTCAGGTACTGTCGGTCAGGGCTCATGTTGATATGAACCTGTACGCTCCTGGGTTCACTGAAGTTGGAATCAATGCGGTCACTGAGATACAAGGTCCTTGTTGCTCCTGCGACATTGACCACTGCTTTGCTGGCGTCAGCCTCGACAAGAAGGACCCCCTCTGCTGTGGTCTGACCCTGTTTAACCAGCTGCTCGCGACCATCAATAACAAGAACGGCAGCGCCACCAAAGAGTCCCTTCACCTCAATATTGACCGCAATAGAAGGTTGCGCAAACAACATCACCAGGAACAACAGGGTTAGGGCAGAGCCTCTCATATCGCCACTATACCCCGCCCGATAGTCCAGGCAATCGCCTGCAGAACCGCAAGTGCATAAACACCGGCCAACACATCATCAACCATGATACCTAGCCCACCACTGAGGGATTTATCAGCAAGGGAAACAGGCCAGGGTTTAAGGATATCGAAGATACGAAACAGGACAAACGCCAAAACCAGCCAGTACCAATTCGGTAACCACAGCATTGCGATCCACATGCCAACAAATTCATCCCAGACAATCCCAACCGGATCTTTCACTGACATATCCTCTGCAACCCGATCACACAACCAACAACCAAATACAAAACAGGCTATTACAATAGACAGTTGCACGTAGATGGGTAAAAACAATACCGGCGTGAAGAGCAGCAGGCCGACAATCGAACCCGCGGTGCCTGGTGCTTTTGGAGACAGACCACTGCCGAGGCCGAAAGCCAGGAAATAATCCGGACGGGAGAAAACTTTTTCCCTGACCATCACATAAACATCAGAAGTGCTGGTAGCCGGTTCCGCCATAGGGCATCGAGGTGCCATCCGGACGACGGGCATTGATGCCGGGTTCGTCGATGATGATCCCAACCCGTGACATGGGAAGGCCCAGGGATTCAGCAAGCTGCTCTATTTCATCGCTTTTGTCGGATGGTGCGGTGAAACAGAGTTCGTAGTCATCACCGGCAAACAGCGCCAGGCGTGTGGCACTGTCTTCACCGGCAGCATTCACTAACTCATCAGACAAGGGAATGGCGTCTGTCATGATCTCGGCGCCATAACCACGGAATTCACAGATGTGCCCAATTTCCGACATGAGCCCATCAGAAATATCGATCATGGCCGAGGCAACCCCGCGCAGGGCAATACCTGCCTCGATTCGAGGGGTCGGTCTACAGTACCTGTTAACCAGGTATCCATCCTGTTGCCCACTGCGCATCAGTTCAAGTCCCTTGGCTGCATCACCCAGGCACCCGGTCACATATATTTCCTCACCGGGAGCGGCACCTGCCCTTGGTACCGCGCAACCCGCCGGTACCGTTCCCATCACTGTAACCGTCAGCGACAGCTGACCCCGGGCAAGGTTACCACCCACCAGGGGAATGCCGTACTGCTGAATGTTCCTGGCCAGTTCTTCAGAACAGGCTTCAAGCCAGTCCTCGTTCGCAGAAGGCATGGTAATGGCGAGCACGAATGAGAAAGGTGAGGCACCCATACCAGCGAGATCACTCAGGTTGGCCGCCATGGTTCGGGAAACGGCTACTTCAGCTGGCGCGCCGTTCGGAAAGTGAACACCCTCGATCAGTGTGTCGGTTGAAACACAAAGCTCTTCCCCGGCCGGGACCGACAGAACGGCACAATCATCACCGGGACCAATGACAACAGCATTACTTTCAACTTGAAGTCGCTTGAAGTACTTGTCGATGATGTCGAATTCATTGGTTGCCATTTTGTTCCAGGGTTCTCAGTTCACGAGCCAGACCGTCGAGGATGGTGTTTACATATCGATAGCTGTCTGTTGCGCCAAACGATTTCGCAAGTTCAATGGCTTCGTTGATGACAACGCGATAGGGCACCTCGATTCTCGATCGAAGTTCAAAGGCACTCATCAGAAGAATACCTTTCTCTACCGGATCCAGTTCTTCAAACTTTCTATCAGATTTGCTTTCGATCAATGAAATCAGTTCTTGTTCCTCAGAACCGATACCTCGAATAATTTCACGGAAGTACTCCAGATCAGCACGCTTCATGTTGTGATCGTTCATGAAGGGCGTCAGGACGTCGACGTAATCGACTTCAGTAAGTTGCGCCTGGTAAAGCGCCTGGACGAGAAACTGCCTGGTTCTGCTTCTTGCAGCAGCTGATGGGTTCATCCAATGGATCTGAGCAGGCTGACCATTTCCAGGGCAACCATCGCAGCATCAACACCCTTGTTACCCGCCTTGGTGCCGGAGCGTTCTACTGCCTGTTCAATGGTATCTGTCGTCAGTACACCAAAAGCGACGGGGAGGTCGTGATCCAGCCCAACTCGAGCCAGCCCGCTGGAGCATTCACCGGCGACAAAATCGAAATGTGGTGTGCCACCTCGAATCACAGCACCCAGCGCAATGATGGCATCACAGTCACCGCGTTTGGCAACGGCCTTGGCTGCCAGAGGCAGTTCATAGGCACCAGGAACTTTAACGATGGTGATATTGGCTTCAGGCACGCCATGACGCCTGAGTGTATCAACCGCACCATCAACCAGGCCATCAACGATGGTGCTGTTGAAGCGACCAGCCACGATCGCAAACTTGGCCGTATTGGCGGAAAAGTCGCCTTCAATTACTTTCATGTTTGTTTCTCCAGAAAACTGGCTGTGATACGAATGTCCGGGCCGATCTGCCTGACATCGCTGATCACCAGCTCAGCAAGGTCGCACATTCTATCAACTTCTGGGAAATTGAGTAGCGAACGCGCATCCGCCCCCATGAGTTTTGGTGCAACATACAGAATCAGTTCATCCACCAGTTTCTGTGAAATCATGGCTCCCGCCAGGGTTGCGCCACACTCAAACAGCACTTCGCTGTGTTCACGAATGGCCAATTCAACCAGTAGCGCATTAAGGTCAACACGCTCGTGTACAAGCGGCAGAGTGAGGTCTGCTTTCATTCCCTCTCCCGAAACCACCACCGTGGAGGCCCTGGATAACAACGCAGCCTGCCTGGGCAGACGGCACTTTGAATCCAGGATATAGACTGGCCGGTCAACACCAGCGGCAATGTCCGCCAGTTCCACACCAAGCTCCTCCGCCCGCACATCCAGGCGCGGATCATCGTCGATCACCGTCTGGACCCCGGTAACAATTGCTGCGCTCATGGCGCGGTACCTCTGGACATCCGCCCTCGCGGCCACTGAGGTAATCCATTTCGATTCGCCGTTGGCAAGAGCGGTTTTACCGTCAAGTGTCATCGCCAGTTTCAGGCGTACGAAAGGTCGTTGTACTGTATGCCGCTTGATGTGCCCCCGGATCAGCTTTTTCGCACTGTCTTCCAGCGTACCAATCGTTGTAGCAATACCGGCCTTTTCCAGTACGCTCATACCCGCGCCCGCATTTCGCACATCGGGATCCAGGGTCGCAACCACGACTCGACTGATACCTGCTTCAACCAGCGCATGCGCACACGAAGGTGTGCGGCCATGAAAACTGCAGGGTTCCAGGGTTACGTAAGCAGTGGCTCCCGCAGCAGCATCACCGGCCGACGCAAGTGCATTTGCCTCTGCATGGCCCTGGCCGGCAACAAGGGTATGCCCTTCGGCAATAAGCTTTTCGTTTTTCACCAGGACGCATCCCACGGCAGGATTCGGGTGCGAAAGGTAGCGCGCCTTCTCTGCCAGCCGAAGAGCTCGAGCCATGTAGGTAGCATCAGAATTAGACAGGTCAGCCATCACTCGTCCTTTTCAGCACGATGCTTGTCCATGGCCTCGATTTCTCGCTGGAACTCGTTTACGTCCTGGAAACTCCGGTAAACAGACGCAAAACGCACATAGGCCACATCATCGAGTTCGCGCAGTTCGTCCATGACCAGTTCACCCACCTCGCGGGTATGAACTTCACGTTCACCCCCTGCACGAAGCCGGTACTTGATTCTGTCGATCGCGGCTTCCATCTGTTCGAGTTCAACGGGGCGTTTCTCTAGCGCACGAAGCAGACCGCTGCGCAGTTTCTCTTCATCAAATGGCTGCCTGGATCCGTTGCTCTTGATGACCCTCGGTAAGACCAGTTCTGCTGATTCAAAGGTCGTAAAACGTTCACCACAGTCCTGGCACTCACGGCGACGACGCACCTGGTTACCCTCGCCGACCAGTCGGGAGTCAATCACTTTGGTTTCACTGAAAGTACAGAAAGGACAATGCACGGGACACTTCTGGATTTGGCGAAAACACCCATTTTACTGCATTTTTCACCTGCCCAGTGGACACGTCCTTCTAGTAGAATAGGCCGCTCAATTTTTCAGCTGATTAACTATGGCGCAATACGTTTACACCATGTCCCAGGTTGGCAAGGTCATTCCTCCCAACCGTACCATTCTGAAAGACATCTCCCTGTCGTTTTTCCCCGGGGCCAAGATCGGCGTCCTTGGATTGAACGGCGCAGGAAAATCCACCCTGCTCAGGATTATGGCGGGTGTTGATACAGAGTTTCTTGGCGAAGCACGACCGCAGCCGGAACTGAAAGTCGGCTACCTGCCTCAGGAACCGGAACTGGACCCTGCCAAAGATGTTCGCGGCAATATTGAGGACGGCCTGGGTGAAATCACCGAATTGCTGAAAGAGTTCAACGCCATCAGCGACAAGTTTGCGGAACCCATGTCAGACGACGAGATGGCAGAACTGCTGGATCGCCAGGGTGAGTTGCAGCTGAAAATCGACGCCATGGATGGCTGGGACCTGGATCGCAAAATGGAGATCGCCAGCGATGCCCTGCGCCTGCCTGCCTGGGACGCCAGTGTTGAACACCTGTCCGGAGGCGAGAAACGCCGTGTTGCGCTTTGCCGCCTGCTCATGTCTAACCCGGACATGCTGCTTCTGGACGAACCAACCAACCATCTCGATGCTGAAAGTATTGCCTGGCTGGAACGCTTCCTGAAGGAATTTCCCGGCACCGTGGTGGCCATTACCCACGATCGCTACTTCCTCGACAACGCTGCCGGATGGATCCTCGAACTGGACCGCGGCTACGGTATCCCCTACGAGGGCAATTACAGCGACTGGCTGGATGCCAAGGAAAAGCGACTGCAGGTGGAAGAAAGCCGTGAAGCTGCCCGACAGAAATCCATCAAATCAGAACTTGAATGGGTCAGGACACAACCGAAGGCGCGACAGGCGAAAAGCAAGGCTCGACTTGCTCGCTTCGAAGAACTGAATTCGCAGGAATTCCAGACAAGGAACGAGACACAGGAACTGTATATTCCGCCGGGTCCCAGGCTTGGTGATACCGTCCTGGAGGTTGAGGGCGTGACCAAAAAGTTCGGTGATACCGTCCTGATCGAGAACCTGAGCTTTTCTGTGCCCAAAGGTGCAATTATCGGCATCATCGGGGGTAACGGCGCCGGTAAATCAACGTTGTTCCGCATGATTGCTGGAATGGAGGAACCCGATTCCGGCACCATACGCCTCGGTGAAACAGTCACCCTGGGTTACGTGGACCAATCGCGGGACGCACTTGAGGGTGACAAGACAGTCTGGGAAGAGATCTCGGAAGGCAACGAGATCATCCAGATCGGTAAATACGAAACCCAGTCCCGTGGCTACGTCAGCCGATTCAACTTCAAGGGAGCAGACCAGCAGAAGTATGTGAAAGACCTCTCCGGTGGTGAACGTAACCGGGTTCACCTGGCGAAGCTTCTGAAGAAAGGAGCCAACTTCCTGTTGCTTGACGAGCCAACAAACGACCTCGATGTGGAAACATTGCGAGCCCTGGAAGGTGCCATTGAAACCTTCCCGGGCAGCATGATGATTATCTCCCACGACCGCTGGTTCCTGGATCGCCTGGCAACACACATCCTCGCCTTTGAAGGCGATAGCCATGTCGAGTTCTTCCCCGGTAACTTCTCAGAATACGAAGAAGATCGCATGAAGCGACTCGGCACAAAGGAAATTGTGCCCACCCGCGTTAAGTACAAGAAGCTTGGCTAAATTCTTCTGGCAGAATTTTGTCGAGGAGGTTTAAACCCCGGGGGTTTCGCCGTGTGCTAGAAGTTATTCATAGCACCGAGCGCTTCGCTGAGCTTGCGCACAGCAATCACCTTGATGCCATCAATAACCTGCTTGGGCTTATTGCCCTCCGGAACAATGGCGTACCTGAATCCGTGTTTCGTCGCTTCCCTTAAACGTTCCTGTCCGTTAGGCACGGGCCGGATTTCTCCCGACAAACCCACTTCGCCAAAACACACCAGGTCTGGTGGCAGGGGTCGATCACGGAAAGAAGACACCACGGCGAGTATCAGCGCCAGGTCACTGCTGGTTTCCTCGACACGTATACCACCGACCGCATTGACAAACACATCCTGATCACCCACCTGCATACCACCATGTCGGTGCAGGATTGCCAGCAGCATCGACAGCCGGTTGTGTTCAAAGCCCACGGCCACCCGGCGTGGATTACCCAGCGCGCTGGAATCAACCAGCGCCTGGGCTTCAAGAAGCAGCGGTCGTGTGCCTTCCCAGACCACCATGACGATACTGCCGGAAGTTGGCTCAACGGACTTGGACAGGAAAATCGCAGAAGGATTACTTACTTCCTGCATACCTTTATCCGTCATGGCAAAGACACCCAGTTCATTAATGGCACCGAAGCGGTTCTTGGCACTACGAAGAGTCCGGAACCTTGAATCTCCGTCGCCATCCAGCATCACAAATGTATCGATCATGTGTTCAAGAATACGTGGCCCTGCGAGCGAACCTTCCTTTGTGACATGCCCGACAAGAAAAAGCACCGTACCTGTGGTCTTCGCCTGACGGATTAACTGGGCTGCAGACTCCCTGACCTGGGCAACACCACCAGGAGACGATTCATTCAGCGATGTATGCATCACCTGTATGGAATCAACCACTACAAGATCCGGTTTCATATCGTTCCATTGAGCAATTAACCGTTCACAGCTGGTTTCCGACATGATCTCAAGATCATCCATGGGCAGGCCCAGGCGACGCGCGCGCATGGCGACCTGTGACAGGCTTTCTTCACCGGTGACATAAAGCGCTCTGTATTTGGCCGCGAGCTGGCACATCACCTGCACGAGCAACGTGCTTTTACCGGCTCCCGGGTTACCACTGATCAGGATAACAGAGCCCTGCACAAGACCACCGCCCAGTACCCGGTCGAGTTCGCCAATGCCGGTCTCGATTCTCGGCAACTCTTCCGCAGAAACTTCACTCAGTTTCCTGGGCGGTTCCAGCTGTCCTGAATATCCGGCGCGCTGCGCAGAACCCGTATCCACGGATAAGCTGGTCAGCGTATTCCAGGCTTTGCACTCATTACATTGTCCCTGCCACTTCGCATACTCTGCGCCGCAGTCATTGCAGACATAAACTGTTTTGGATTTGGCCATAAGTTAAAAGTAAGAAAGTGTCAGGAGGAAGCTCGATAGTGGCGATAAACCCTCGATGAAACTCCGGTCATCAGGGTGTATGGAATAGTGCCACAACAGGTGGCGATATCTTCAATCGCCAGACCTTCGCCCCAGAGTACAGCCCGATCTGAAGGCTGCACAACATCACCAGGCTCGAGCTCTACACAAATCATATCCATGGACACGCGACCCACCAACCTGCGCTTCTCGCCGTGAATCAACACCGGAGCTCCCTGCTTAATTTCCCTGGGGTAACCATCCGCGTAACCAGCTGCGATGACAGCAACCCGGGTATTACTGCTCGCTGTAAAAATCCCGCCGTAACCCACGGACTCACCGGCTTTGACCGGGTGCACTGCTATCACTGGTGCACTGAACGTCATGGCAGGATGCAGGTCGTGTATCGGTTTCAGGTCATCAAATGGCGTGGCGCCGTAGAGCATGAGCCCAGGGCGCACCCACTCGGCAAGACTGGCAGGATGACCGAGTATTCCTGCCGAGTTTGCAATATTAAGCGTACGCACATCCGGATGACCTGACTTACCGATCACTTCTCGTATTCGGGTGAGCTGAAGCCCGGTTTTCTGTGAGACGGGATCACTGGCCTCGGACAGATGCGTCATCACGCCAAGCAATGTTTGCTTGCCAAGGGTTTGCAGCACTTCCGGGACCTCTTCCGGCGCAAAGCCAAGTCGTCCCATACCTGTGTCAACTTTGAGCCAGACTTTCCGACGGGCACCCACTCGCTCAAGAAGATCCAGCTGGTAACGGTCATGTATCACCACCTGAAGTTCAAAAACACTGGCGAGATTCAGTTCTTCACGGTCGTTGACACCCTCCAGCAGGCAAATAGGCTGACCAATCCCTGCCTCACGAAGTTTCACCGCCTCACTGACTCGCGCTACACCAAAGGCGTTAGCCGAAGATAGTGCCTTTGCAACACGAATCGCGCCATGACCATAGGCATCGGCCTTGATAATAGCCATAACGTTGCTGTTCGGTGCGCGACTGCGCACTAGTTCAAAATTGGAACCAATGGCGTCCAGGTCAACCAGCGCCGTCGCCTGTCGACTACTCACCAGCCTGAAAATCCCTAGTAATAGTCGTCGTAACCAACGGCCAGGTCTTCAAACTTGGTGTACTGGCCCACGAAAGCGAGTTTCTTTCTACCTATCGGGCCGTTTCTTTGCTTGAGAATGATGATTTCGGCAATACCTTTCTCGGCATCCTCGTGATAGACCTCATCGCGATACACCGCCATGATGACGTCCGCATCCTGCTCAATGGCACCCGACTCACGAAGGTCAGACATTATTGGGCGCTTATCGGGGCGCTGTTCCAGTGACCGGTTGAGCTGGGAGCCAGCGATCAGCGGGCAATCGAATTCCTTGGCGATACCCTTCAGCGAGCGTGAAATCTCCGAAATTTCACCCGCGCGGTTTTCGATAGTCCCGGAAACCTGCATCAGCTGCAGGTAGTCGATCACGATCAGCCCCAGGTTGCCATATTCACGGGCAACCCTTCGCGCCCGCGAGCGAATCTCGTTGGGCGTCAGCGCCGGGGTGTCATCAATAAGCAGCGGCTTGTCGTTCAAAAGGGTCACCGCTGAGGTCAACCGCGGCCAGTCATCATCACCCAACTGACCGGTTCGAATCTTGCTCTGGTCAATTCGGCCGAGTGACGAGAGCATCCTCAGGATAAGCGAATCGCTCGGCATCTCCAGTGAAAACACAAGGACCGGGGCTCCTCCTGATATGACGGCACTCTCAGCGATGTTCATCATGAATGCGGTTTTACCCATCGAAGGGCGTCCCGCGACAATAATCAGGTCAGATGGCTGAAGACCGGAAGTAATTTCATCAAGGTCACGAAAGCCGGTACTCAGACCGGTCAGCGCACCCTTGGTCTGGTAAAGAAGATCAATGCGTTCCACCGCCTTGGTCAAAAGTGGTCTGACGGATTCCGGACCACCCGTGCTCGGTCGATCATCACTGATCTTGAATACCTTGGACTCTGCCTCGTCTATCAGCGTGGCGCTGTCACGTCCGGCAGGATTAAAACCACTGTCAGCTATTTCGTGGGCAACAGATATCAGGCTTCGGATCGTCGAGCGCTCACAGACGATCTCCGCATAGGCGCGAATGTTTGATGCAGTAGGTGTAGAACTCGCCAGGTCAGAGATATAGGCCAGGCCACCTACGTTTTCCAGCTCCCCGACGTCTTCCAGGGCTTCTGAAATTGTAATGATATCAAGTGGCTTGTTGCGCTCCACCAGGTCCGCCATGCAGCGGAATATGATTCTGTGATCAGAGCGGTAGAAATCCTGGGCAGAGACAACGCTGGAAATATTGTCCCAGGCGTTGTCATCCAACATCAAACCCCCAAGAACCGAACGCTCGGCTTCAATGGAGTGAGGAGGTACCTTTAAGGGGCTGACGTCATCCAACAGGTGTCTCTAGGCGGGTGGGTTGTTACAGGGAAACCTAAATTATCAGGCTTCTGCGACAACCGCCAGCTTGAGCGTCGCATCCACTTCAGGATGCAGGTGGATGTCGATATCGAATTCACCCAGTTCGCGAATAGGACCTTCCGGCAGGCGAACTTCACTCTTTTCGAGCTCTATACCTTTGGCTTCACAGGCATCCGCAATATCGCGCACACCGATTGATCCAAACAGTTTGCCTTCTTCACCGGCTTTCGTGGTGATTGTGATTGACAGACCACTTATTTTCTCGGCCCTGGCCTGCGCTTCGCTGCGCTTCTCAGCAGCAGCTTTTTCGAGCTCAGCACGCCGCTCTTCAAAAATGGCCACGTTTTCCGCAGTCGCTGCAACAGCCTTTTTCTGCGGGATCAGGAAATTTCGACCGAAGCCTGACTTGACCGTAACCTTGTCACCAAGGTCACCAAGGTTGGCGACGGACTCAAGCAGTATGACTTCCATGGTTTAGTCCTTATTAATCGTTTGTATTCGGTTTCTGATATTGAACCAGCTGTCCATCAGTGCCAGAGATGCAAGGAACGGATAGATCAGCTGAAACAGCAAAGCCATGCTCACGTAGAAGCCGGCCAGCCAGTTACCAGACATTTCTTTTGCTTTAACCACCCAGTGGACGAGCCCTATGGCTGCAAACACCAGTGGTACGGTCAGCAGTGGCAACCACCGACCCAGTACTTCGTTGAACAGGTAGCAGACAAGCATCGCAGCCACGCTACCGCCACTAACCACGGGCGACAGACGCAGTGCCCGAAACTCTTTGCCGAAGCCACCGGGGTTGTAGAGTGCGCTCTGGCACCAGCGTGCGATAATCAGCATAACAACCATCGCGAACGCCTGCCCCAGGGCAAAGAAACCCAGCAGCACCGTTTGTGCCTGGTCGGGTGCCATCACAAGGCTGCTGTCAATCTGTGCCAGGTACTCGACATAAATAGAGGCAAACCTCTCCAGTATGGCTGCGGCGCCAATCTCAAAAATGAATGCGCCAATTGCTGCCAGGAATACCGCAGCGATCAACACCAGTTCCCATGAAAGTGTGTGCCTGAGCAGCATTGCCATCAGGAACGTGCCGATCATGGCAATCATCGGTGAAGGATCACCCACAAAGTAAAGTGCAACACCGACCGGCAACATGGCCCACAAGAGGACCATTGCACCGGCGGAAGCACCAAACCGCAATGAAACCAGTGCAACGATGACTGTCGTCAGCCATCCCATCAGTGGCAGGATGGCGGCCACCATACTGGTTCCAATTGCGTGCCATCGGCTACGCATGGCAAATTCGGCTATCGCTCGCATCGGCTTACGCCCGGAGATTCAACAAGTCTTAGTTGTGTGAATCTGTGTAAGGAAGAAGAGCAAGGTAACGAGCACGCTTGATAGCCTTCGCCAGCTGACGCTGGTACCTGGCTTTGGTACCAGTGATGCGTGAAGGTACAATCTTTCCGGTTTCGGAAATATAGGCCTTCAGCAGCTCGATATCCTTGTAATCAATCTCTGTAATTCCTTCAGCCGTGAATCGGCAATACTTACGTCTTCGGTAAAATCTTGACATGGTGTTACTCCTCTACCGCTTCTGTTTCTTCTTCAGCCGGCGTCTCATCTTCTGATTCAGATTTTTCTGCACTCGCCTGGGCAACTGCTTCATCACGCTCTTTCTTCTCTTTGCTTTCGCGTTCGAGCTTCATCAGTGGTGACTCTTCCGTCTGTGGCTTCTTGCGTTTCATGACGATATTGCGCAGTACCGCGTCGTTAAACTTGAATGCCGTGGTCACTTCTTCCAACACATCCTGCTCACATTCAACGTTCAGCAGCACATAGTGCGCCTTGTGGATCTTGTTGATGGGATAGGCTAGTTGACGACGACCCCAGTCTTCGCTGCGGTGAATGACACCACCGCCCTGGGAAATCAGGTTGGAGTAACGTTCAATCATTCCGGGCACCTGTTCGGATTGATCAGGGTGCACCAGAAACACTATTTCGTAATGTCTCATCGAGGCTCCTCTCGGGTTAATGCCTCCCGTCAGCTATTCGTTATTGAATGGTCTGCGGTGAAGCAAGGAGAAATTAGGGACGCGCATTCTAGGCATTCTGACAGGCCGTTGCAAGCGGCCTTGGTGCGGCTAGCTGCAGCGGGTAGAGCCATCAGGCAGAACGTTGTAAAGAGCCTTCAGCGTTACTTGTCCTAACCTAAATGGGACCTAAAGACGGTCAGCGGGTAAAGCCATCAGGTAGACCGCTGTAAAGAGGCCGCGTAGAGGCAGATTCCGGTCGCCACCGACACATTCAGGCTCAATTCCGGGCCGCTGGTGGGGATTTCGGCCAGAAAATCACACTTCTCCCGCGTTTTCTGGCGAATTCCGGCGTCTTCAGAGCCCATCACCAGTGCGATGCCACCCTTCAGGTCAACATCCGCCAGGTTCCGGTCCGCGCCCAGGATGGCGCCAACCACCCAGATATTCGCTTTTTTAAGGGTCTCCAGGCAGCGCGACAGGTTAACGACCTGATAAACAGGCACCAGGCTGGCAGCGCCACTGGCGGTCTTGATCGCCGCATCATTGAGGGGTGCTGAATTATCCTTCGGTACAATCACACCTGTGACACCGAACGACACCGCCGTTCTCAGGCACGCACCAAAGTTCCTGGGGTCCGTAACACCATCCAGTACCAGGTAAAGCGGATTCTCGCTCTCCTGTAACTGTGCCTTCAGCGCTTTCTCCGTGCAAAAACCCGGGTTCTGTATCTCCAGTGCGACACCCTGGTCCGCCAGGTTGTTCCCGGACACAATCTCTCCACGAACTGTTTCGCAGCCACGTTCACGGGCAAGTTCAATCAACTGTTCCTGCCGTGGATTGAGCTTGCCTTCGCGCACGATGAGCTTGATACCCTGCCCTGCGGTAATCGCCATCTGAACCGCGTGAATACCGAAGATCCTGTTCACCGCTTTTTCTTCCTTGGTCCTTTCCTTCCTGAAGCAGAACTACGATTCCTGGCCTGGGGTTTCCTGTTCGCTGCTTTCTTGCGCTTGTCCCGTGTTTTACTTTTCCTGAGTCGACGAATCGGGCTATGACTGAGCAGCTCTAGATCAACTTTGCGTTCATCGACATCAACCCGTGCAACCTGTACTGACACAAGATCACCGAGGCCAAATGACGTGTTGGTTCTTTCGCCAACCAACGATTGTTCACCAGTCTCAAAGTGGTAGTAGTCACCGGCCAGTGTGCTGACATGTACGAGTCCCTCTACCAGCACCTCTTCCAGCTGCACAAAGAAACCGAACTTGGTCACCGCGGAGATCACGCCGTTGAAATCATCACCCACACGCTCGCTCAAGTAATCACACTTCACCCATTCCAGAACCTCGTAGACTGCGTCATCTGCCCGCCGCTCCGTAAAAGAAGAGTGTTCTCCCTGAGTAATCACAGTTTCGGTTTCATAAGGATAGAAGCTGACTCGCCTCGGCCTGCCAAATCGACGAACCTCTTTTACTTCGCGGTCACTATGGATCAGTGACTTGATGAGCCGATGGACCAGCAGGTCGGGATAACGCCGGATCGGTGAGGTGAAATGTGTGTAATGCGTGTACCCGAGACCAAAGTGGCCGCGATTCTCGGCCTGGTAGACAGCCTGTTGCATGGATCGAAGCAGCGCGATCTGCAGGATCTGGCTGTTCTGCTTACCCTGCAGTGCGCGTATGGCGTACTGGTAATCATCCGGCGTGCCCTGCCCAAGATCGATACCGAAGGTCGCAAGGAATTCCTTAAGATAAGCCACTTTCTCGGCCTCCGGTTCTTCGTGAACCCGGTAGAGACCGGGTAACCCGGATTTGGAAACGAGCCGTGCAGCGCAAACGTTCGCACACAACATGCATTCTTCAATCAGCCGGTGCGCGAAGTTTCTCTTGATCAACCCCACTGCAGCCACCCGCCCTGATTCATCGAACTGGAACCCCACCTCACGTGTATCAAAGTCCAGTGCACCGCGGTCGCTTCGACCATCAATCAGGATCTTTGCCAGCGACACCAGATTGGAAAGGCTGTCACTGTGCCGCGGGAATTCACCCTGCTCGATCCATTCACCGACCGTTGTATAGGTCAGTCTTTCCTTGGAATGAATCACTCCTTCATAAAACTGGTAGCCACCGATACGCCCCTGGCTTGAAAGCGTCATTTCACAGACCATCACAAGGCGATCTACTTCCGGATTAAGGGAACAAAGACCGTTGCTAAGTTTTTCGGGCAGCATGGGCACGACGTATTGCGGGAAATAAACGGAAGTGCCGCGTTTATAGCCTTCCTGGTCAAGCTCAGAACCGGGCATAACGTAATTGGCAACATCTGCTATCGCAACGAACAGACGATAGCCGCCCCGACGTTCCTCACAATACACAGCGTCATCAAAGTCGCGCGCGTCCTCGCCATCGATAGTGACAAAGTCCAGGTCACGCAGGTCTTCACGCTGGCGCTTGGCATGAGGTTTAACCTCAAAAGGCAGGGCGTCGACTTCTGCGATGACGTCGTCCGGAAACTCAAACGGAATGTCGTGATTCCTGAGCGCGATCTCAACTTCCATGTCAGGGGTCAGGTGTTCACCAAGGACGCTGACGATCCTGACGGTGGCAAGCCCATGAAGACTGGGTTGTTCAACAACCTGGGCGACCACAATCTGCCCTTCGTTGATTTCCCTTGTAGGGTTCTCGATCAGGATCTCATGGCCAATGCGCTTGTTGAGCGACTCCAACAGGGCAATGCGATTTTCAAAATGAATCCGACCCACCAGTTCAGTGGTGTTACGAGCGAGCACCTCGACTATCTCGCCTTCGTCCCTGCCGCGTCGGTCACGGCCACGAACCCTAACCATTACCCTGTCACCGTGGAACACAGCACGCATCTGGCGATGGGTCAGGAAAATATCGTCACGCTCCTCATCACAGACGAGGAAACCATAGCCGTCCGGATGTGCGGAGATTTTTCCTGCGAAAAGTTCCAGCTTGCCTGCCAGGGCATAAACATTACGACGGTCACCCACAATCTGGCCATCGCGAACCATTGCGCGGAGCCTGTGTTTTAAGGCTTCCCGGTCCCTCTGGTTCTCAATGCCCACCTCCTTGGCAAGCCGCTTGAAAGACACGGGTTCAGCAATTTCCTGCATACGCGCGAGAATTGCCTCTCGACTGGCTATCGGATATTCATACTTTCTCTTTTCCCGTTCCCGGTTGGGGTCTCTCATGGAATGGCTTAAGCCTCAATTGGGTTTGACATGAACAGGTGCTAATTGTAACCTGCGCGACCTCATGCCGAGGTGGTGAAATTGGTAGACACGCTAGCTTCAGGTGCTAGTGGGGGCAACCCCGTGGAGGTTCAAGTCCTCTCCTCGGCACCAA
>JADHNI010000093.1 GCA_016779585.1 Pseudomonadales bacterium | reverse complement strand
GATTGGTTTCGATCAGGTACTGGGGGTAACGCTCCCTGAGTTTTCGTGCGGCGCGATCTTCCAGCTCTTCGCTGCTGAACCTGATTTCAAGGACGCCGCTTTCCGGAGATTCAAACGAGGTGTAGCGAATCCTGTCGGTTCGATCACGGAACAGGCGCTTTATGTCCTGCTCCAGGCCTTCAACACGCTCCCCTATCGCCGCCTCGGTATCCACTTCCATCAGGAAGTGCACACCACCGCGAAGATCTAGGCCGTATTTCATGGGTTCACCGCCGATACCGACCAGCCATTCCGGCGTGGTGGGGGCCGAGTTCAGGGCAACAATGTAGTCATCGGGAAGATCATGCAGCGCCAACTGGATTTCATCCCTCGCTCGCAACTGCGCTTCATCATCCCTGAAACGGATCAGGCCGCGGTTGTCAGCCAGCTCCGCACCAAAATAGTCTATGCCCTTCTCTTCCAGCCGTTCGGTAGCCGCATCCATCGCGCGCTGGCTGAACTGGCCATCAGCACTTTCCGTTGAAATCTGGACTGCAAAATCAGGTGGATAAATGTTCGGCAGTGCGTAAACAACACCGAGCGTAACGATAAAGAGAACCAGCAGGTTCTTCCAAAGTGGATAGCGATTAATCACGGGGGTCAGATATTCTTGATGGTGCCCTTGGGCAGTGCCTGCATGACAGCACCTTTCTGCAGTTTCAACTCCACGTTGTCAGCAGCTTCAAAGATGATGAACTGTTCTTCAACCTTGGTAATACGTCCGACAAGGCCACCGTTAGTGATGATCTCATCACCCTTGGCAAGACTGGACACCAGTTCACGATGTTCCTTGGCTCGCTTGCTCTGCGGGCGCCAGACAATCAGGTAAAAGACAACGGCAAACGCCACGATGATGAAAAGATCCAGCGGCACCGGACCTGCCGAGGGCGCTCCGGCCTCCGCAGCGTGGGCAGCGGGTATCAAAAAATCGAACATAGAAGAGGGTATTCCTTAAAAAGCGCGCTATTGTCGCTGATTTTGGGGTTCAGGGCCAAACTAAAGTTCAGGAACCGGTATACGCCAGCCTTCGTAGATACCTGCCACCACATCAGACAGATTGCCCTGGTCGAGGCCACCGCGCAGCCTTTCCATGATGTTCAGGTAGTAGTGCACATTGTGGATGGAGTTAAGGACAGCCCCAAGAATCTCACCGCACTTATCCAGGTGGTGCAGATAAGCCCGGGAAAAGTTTTCGCAGGTGTAACAGGAACAGTGTTCATCCAGCGGGCTGGTATCGGTTTTGTGTGGCGAATTGCGTATTCTAACGACGCCTGAAGAAGTGAAGATGTGCCCATTCCTTGCATTCCGGGTCGGCATCACACAATCCATCATGTCGACACCGCGACGAACGCTCTCCACAAGATCCCCGGGTGTACCAACACCCATCAGGTAGCGGGGTTTATCCTGCGGCATCAGGGGTGCAATGTGCCTGATCACACGCAACATGTCGTCCTTGGGTTCACCCACTGACAAGCCGCCGATGGCATAACCGTCAAACCCGATATCGGTGAGTTTGCCCAGGGATACTTCCCGCAGGTCCTCGTAAATACCACCCTGGATGATACCGAACAGACTGTTCGGGTTACCTTCAAACGCTGCCTTGCTGCGAGCCGCCCATCGCATGGACAGCTCCATGGATTCAGCGACCTCATCTTTCTCCGCGGGGAACGGGGTGCACTCATCAAAGCACATGACAACATCCGAATTAAGGGATCGCTGGATGTCCATGGAGCCTTCCGGTGACAGGAATATCTCGTCTCCGTTGACCGGAGAGCGGAACTTCACGCCCTCCTCTGAGATTTTGCGCAGATCACCCAGGCTGAATACCTGGAATCCCCCGGAGTCCGTCAGTATGGGTTTGTCCCAGCCCATAAACCCATGCAGGCCGCCGTGGGATTTCATGATCTCCATGCCCGGCCGCAGCATCAGGTGGAAGGTATTGCCAAGTAACATCTGCACTCCGGCTGCCTCAAGCTGAACCGGAGACAGACCTTTGACAGAACCATAGGTGCCGCAGGGCATGAAGATAGGGGTCTCGACAATGCGAACGCTGCCATCAGCACGTGTGAACGTCAGCGTACCCCGACGGGCCTCACCATCGCTCTTCTTTACCTGGAACTGCAGTGTCACCTTTATATTTCCGTTAGCGCGTAATCAACATGGCATCACCATAGCTGAAGAATCGATAGGATTCTTCGACGGCAATCCGATAGGCATTAAGGATGTTATCAGTCCCGGCAAACGCACTCACCAGCATTAACAGGGTAGAACCCGGCAGGTGGAAGTTGGTGACCATGGCATCCACACTCCGAAACTCGTAACCGGGATAGATAAAGATATCGGTATCTCCTTCGAAGGGTGCAATCACGCCCTGTCTGGATGCTGACTCCAGGGCCCTGACGCTGGTGGTCCCAATGGCTACAACCCGACTGTTTCGCTCGCGGCACGCCAGCACTTCATCGCAGGCAGCCTGGGGAACACTGATCAGCTCCTTGTGCATTTCATGATCCTGCACCTGCTCTACGCGAACAGGCTGGAAGGTACCCGCCCCGACGTGCAGCGTCAGTTCAGTGCTTTTCACACCCTGCTGCGCAAGTTTGCCGAGCAGGGCTTCGTCAAAGTGAAGTCCGGCGGTAGGCGCGGCCACGGCACCTTCCTGTGCTGCATAGACTGTCTGGTATCGCTCCTGGTCAAGGGATTCATCAGCACGGTCAATATAAGGTGGCAGAGGCACGTGACCATGGTCTCGGCAGATCTTGCTGACACCGGGTTCGGGAAACTCAAGATGATAAAAGCTGCCGGTCTTTTCACGAACTTTGATCCGATGCCCTTCTACAACGATCTCACTGCCAGGTTTCGGTGACTTGCTGGCGCGGATCTGGGCAAGCGCCTCTGTGGCTGAAGTCACCCGTTCGAGCAGCAACTCAACCCGGCCACCGGTTTCCTTTTCGCCGAACAGCCTAGCTGGAATCACCCGGGTGTTGTTGAACACCATGAGATCACCCACTGCCAGCAACCGCGGCAGGTCATAAAAGTGATAGTGCGTAATCTCGCCACTTGCTGCATCAAGGTGTAGCAAACGACTTGAAGTTCGGTTTTCAGCGGGATAACGAGCGATCAGGTGATCAGGCAAGTCAAAGGTAAAGTCACTGACTTTCATGCAAGAGAGAATAGACCCAGAGGTCCTGGAAACTAAATGGGGATAATAAGCGTTCTAGAAATCGAGCTGGAACATTCGGGTCCAGTTGACGTAGTCGGGGCTGTCCTCATCCAGGAGCAGACCGACATAGTGCTTTTCCTCATTGCGACACCAGCGCACTTCACCTTCCAGGCGATAGAGCACAGATGAAAGGTCAAGCCTGAGACCCAGGACGGTATCCACAGGGATATCGAGATCAGCGGCAACCTTCATTCCGCCTTCAGATACATCCACCGTTCGGCAGGACAGCGAAGTGTCGTTTAGTTCAGGGTTTCCAACACAGTTGATGACATCAACCAGAACGTCTTCTTCCCTTTCGATTCGATCCAGCCTCATCACGTCGTCCCCGTCTATAAGCAAGCTGCAGCAAGTTTCAATGGCAGTTTAACAGCGCACCCGGCCGACAACCATCTTCGAGGCCCCGGCAGCCTGAATTCCTAACAATTCACTTACATTTGAGAGGCTAATTGAACTCAAGCCCCTGCATGGAGCCTTCTTCACGCCACTCCTTCATCAGCCTGAAGAAAGGATTAGGCCCCTTGCCATAGCTGGAGTTCTGGGCACTCCTGGGGTCAGGTTTGCCTTCGTTGTTGTAATAACCGGGTGTGCAGGCTTCCTGGAAGCCATCATTGATGCGGGAAAGCCGAATAATTTCTTCCACCCAGGCATCTTCAGCATCCTGCGTGGGTTCGATGGTCGTGATGTTTCCGTCGGCGCACTGATCCAGGATGTAGGCAATATGGCGGGCTGTTTCATCCATGGAATGCGGGAAGTTCGTGGTAAACCCGGCCTGGCCGTTGCTGACGATGAAAAGGTTCGGGAATCCCCTTGTGTGAAGCCCGTGCAGGGTTCGCATGCCATCCTGCCACTTCTCACTCAGGCGAATAGCTTCACGACCAATCACGTCATAACCGGCACGACGCGTGTAGTCAGTACCCACCTCAAACCCTGTCGCAAAGATGATGCAGTCGAGTTGATACTCCCGCCCACCTGCAATGACACCATTCGGGGTGATTTGCTCGACCCCCTTGCCTTCGGTATCAACCAGCGTCACGTTGTCTCGATTGAACGTCGGCAGGTACTCGTCATGAAAGCAGGGCCTCTTACAGAACTGCCGATACCAGGGTTTAAGTGATTCAGCGACCTCAGGATCCTTCACGATCTCCTCCGCCCTTGCCCTGATCTGCTCCATCTTCTGGAAATCGGCCAGCTCCATCAATCGTGCGATTTCACCCCGATCAAGCCCCTTACCGCGGTAGTTGGCCATCGAGATCAGGTTCCGGATGATCTCGGTCCAGCCATCCTGGACAAGATCTTCTTCGATCACGCCACCTGACGTCAGCGTATTGAAATTTTCCATACGCTCGCGCTGCCAGCCAGGTCCCAGATTCTTCGCCCATTCAGGATCGGTTGGCCTGTCATCTCGCACATCAACTGAGGATGGAGTTCGCTGAAACACAAAGAGCTCTTTCGCGCTTGCGCCCAGATAAGGCACACACTGGACCGCTGTTGCCCCGGTACCAATCACGCCCACCCGCTTTTCCCCAAGTTTCTCGAGGTTTCCATCAGGACCACCGCCTGTGTACTCGTAATCCCAGCGTGACGTGTGGAAAGTGTGACCTTCAAAACTGTCGATACCTTTAATGCCTGGCAGCTTGGGTCGGTTCAGTGGGCCGTTGGACATCACAACAAAACGCGCCCTCATGGCGTCACCACGATTGGTGTGAATGATCCAGCGTGCGGTCTGTTCTTCCCATTTAAGTTCAGTCACTTCGGTCTGGAAACAGGCATCCCGGTAAAGGTCGAAGTGCCGGGCTATCCTTTGGCTGTGCGCGAGGATCTCCGGCGCCTTGGCATACTTTTCGGTTGGCATGTAACCGGTTTCCTCAAGCAGTGGCAGGTAAATGTAGGCTTCAGTGTCACAGGCCGCACCCGGGTATCGGTTCCAGTACCAGGTGCCGCCAAAGTCGCTGCCTTTTTCAATCATGCGGATGCTGTCCATGCCGGACTCACGCAACCGTGCACCGGTAATCAGGCCACCAAAGCCGCCACCGATAATGACAACATCAACTTCATCTTGCAGCGGCTCCCGATTGAGTGTTTCGGTCACATAAGGATCATCAACATAGTCAGAGAAGTCTCCGGCCACCTCGAGATACTGGTCATTACCATCAGAACGAAGCCGCTTGTCTCGCTCAATCCTGTATTTCTCGCGCAGGGCATCGGGGTCAAACCCCAGATTTTCGGTTTCAGATTCAGGCATAACTTTGCGGAAAAGCACTTACTACTTTCAGGCAATATACCCTGCTAGAGTGGCTCCAAACCAGCAACCCGCTTCAACTGTGAAAAGACATCGCTCTACCGACGAAATCATTGTGCTGGCGTTATGTGCGCTCTGCATGATGGGGCTTGCGCTGTTTGCCATCATCAGGATCCAGCGCGGTGACCTGGCAATAGCCGCCGTGGATGCAGGAGGCTTCCTTGCAGCCACCGCGCTGTTTATCCACGTATTCAAAACACAGAGCCTTAAAATTGCCGGTCCGGCTCTTGCGCTGCTTTCCCTTGCAGGTTCTGTGACGCTGGTCGCGCTCGGTGGGCCAGAGGAGCGTTACCTGCTTTATCCCACCACGGTCGTTTCTTTTTTCCTCATGCCGCCCGCCTGGGCACTTTGCGCCTCAATCCTTGCGGTCATTGCAGCAAGCATCATCGTGTTCCCAAAGGTTGAGGTGTTTGTGTATGGCAAATTCCTGCTGTCGATCAGCGGATGCTTTCTGTTCGCTTATATTTTCGCCAGGGAACGCAACAGCCAGCGCGATGAACTTCTCTCGCTGTCGACGAGAGATCCACTGACGGGGATAGGTAACCGTCGGGCGTTTGATGAACAGCTGGACGAAACCCTGAGAATCCAGGAGCGCAACCCGGGGAAAGTCAGCCTGCTGCTGCTCGATATCGATAACTTCAAGGCCGTCAATGACACCAATGGCCATGACGCAGGAGACCAGTTGCTGAAGCAGCTTGCCCAACTTATCGCCGAAAGGATCAGGGCCGGCGATCATGTCTATCGATTCGGCGGGGATGAGTTTGCCCTGATTGCTCATGGCGAGGGTGCACCGACCCTGGCCAAAGACCTGTGCTCTCGAATATCGGAATTCGCTACACGTGAGGGACTGCCCATCTCCGCCTCCATCGGGCTCGCGGAACTGGGTGTCGACGAATCCACAACTCGCTGGGTCAAGAATGCTGACACTGCGCTGTACCAGGCAAAGCACAGCGGCAAAAACCAGCTCCGCGTTCACTACATCAATGAATAACGACCAGTAATGAATAACGAAATGGCCACGATCGGAACAACTGAATTGGCACTGGCGTTCATCCCCGTGGTGATCGTAATCATCATCATGTTTGCCTGGTCATTGAACGTCAGGCAATCGGTCTGGGCCGTCAGCCGCATGGTGCTTCAATTGGTCGTCATCGGTTACCTGCTGGTGTTTATCTTTGAGGCCGAGCAAAGTCTCGTCGTCATCCTGGTACTGACCGTCATGCTCGGGGCCGCCGGCTGGATATCGCTCAACCCTCTGCCTGAAAAGCGTCGCGCCCTGCTGCCGATTGCGATTTTGTCACTCGCGATTGGCGGCATCGTCACACTGTTCATCACCACGTTCGGCGTTTTACAACTCAAACCCTGGTTCCACCCACAGTACATGGTGCCGCTCGCGGGTATGACGTTTGCCAATGCCATGACCACCATCAGCCTTGCCGCTGAACGCTACCAGACAGAAATTGACAGGGGTGCCGCCCCGGACGAGGCACGCGCTACCGCAATGAAAACCGGCATGATTCCTGTCATCAACTCGCTGTTCGCAGTGGGGCTGGTTGCCCTGCCTGGCATGATGACCGGCCAGATACTCTCAGGCGTATCGCCACTGATTGCCGTGCGTTACCAGATCATGATCATGTGCATGATGTTTGGCAGCTCGGGTATTTCAGCGGCGTGTTACCTCTACATGATTGCAAGAGCTTCATCACAGACTGGGAATGTCAGAACCCACGGCAGCATTGATTAATCTTGTTCCATCGACCAGGTTTTACTTGTCAATCTCGCTATCTCCCATTCAGAAAGTGACTCGAATTCAATTTCTGAATTTCGAACGGGGCGCTTCAACTCACTTTCACTTTGCGCGCATTGAATCTCGTTAGTTAATGTCATTGTCATCGCCGGCCTCCTTTTGTTTGCCTGGTGATCTCAATTGCAAAGGTAATGCCAAGAAGGAATGCTGACAGAGCGCGCATTTCTTGGTGAATCAGAGAAAAAAGACCCACCGTAGTCGCAAACTGCAACGCACAGAACAAAAAAATCATCCGGTTTCGCAATAATGTACAACCAGACCTCCTATAATCAGGACGACAAAACGTTTTACTGAGAGTCGGCGTGTAATCCCCCCATTTTTAGCTGGAGCTACTCGTAGAGTTTTACGCTGCTAGTTTCTGGATCGCCAGGGCGACGACAAAAACGTAAAAGATTCTCGGAAAGTTCAAGCTGTTCCCTGCTAACAGACCAACCGTGAAATCAGGCGGGATCTCCGGATTAAAACACGCTTTGCAGGTACACTCGACCCTAAGCCGGATGAACGTCAGGATCAGGGTTTCGAACAGGAAGATCTCATCAGGATCGCCAACTGGACCATGCCATTCGGCCGGTTCAGGGACACACCACTGATCAACCTGCCAGAAGAGTATCTGCTTTGGTTCGTCGACCGGGGATTCCCTGCCGGTAAACTCGGTGAACTCATGCAACTCACCCTGGAAATCAAGATCAACGGCCTGGAGTCCCTCATCTATCCGCTGCAGGATGAGAACCGACATTAATTTGTCTCCAAAATGGCGATAAACCGGGTGGACGTAAGGAATGATCCCTGAATTTGATGCCAAAACAGTTGCGATTCCTGCGTTTCCTCCGCAATCTATCCACAACGACATTGCTCACAAAAATAAAAAGAAGGAGCCTGGTTTGACCGTTCTCATTCAACTGACCCTCGCTTTCATCGTTCTGCTTACCAGCGTCTTCGGTGTCGCTGCTGATGAACCACGGTATTCCAAGCCGGTCGACCAGTCCTATCCAAAGAATGTTTACTGGGGTGACACCCATCTGCACACCAGGAATTCAGCTGACGCCTACTCGCTCGGTAACATGAACCTGACGCCCGCAGATGCCTACCGATTCGCCCGGGGCGATACGATCATTGCCCACAACGGCATGCCGGTGAGATTGCGCAGACCGCTGGATTTCCTCGTGGTCTCAGATCATTCCGAATACCTGGGTGGGCTGTACCGCTTCCATGTGGGCGACCGCCTCGTGACGGAGACCACTGCAGGGAAACAATGGCGCGCTTACATCGATGAAGGCGACCCCTGGAAACTGTTTACGGCTTTCACCGGCAGCATGCAGGACTCCAAGGCACACCCGCCCTTCCCCGAAAAAACCAGGAAGCTGATCTGGGAAGACGTCGCAAAAACCGCTGATGACTATAACGACCCCGGCCAGTTCACGGCGCTCATCGGGTATGAGTGGACAGCCATGATCAATGGCAACAACCTGCATCGCGTGGTCGTTTACAAAGACGGCGCTGACCGCGTCGCGCAGATACCACCTTTTTCCGGACAGGACAGCCTTGACCCCAGGAAGCTCTGGAAAGCGCTGGCCAGGTATGAGGAAAAAACCGGCGGCGAGGTCATGGCCATCGCGCACAATGGCAACGTATCGAACGGCATGATGTTCCCGGCTCAGACTGTAGACGGCAACCCGATCGATAAAGACTACGCAGAACTGCGCGCCCGCTGGGAGCCGATCTATGAAGTAACCCAGGTGAAAGGAGACGGTGAAGCACACCCGACGCTGTCGCCGGACGATGAGTTCGCAGACTTTGAAAACTGGGACGGGGACAACATCGGGCGCACCAAGGAGAAGCAAGACTGGATGCTTGCGCATGAGTATGCGCGCGGTGCGCTGAAACTCGGCCTCAAGTATGAAAGCGAACTCGGCACCAATCCTTTCAAGGTGGGACTGATTGGCAGCACCGATGGTCACAATAGTGTATCTACGACCGAAGAAGACAATTACTTCGGCAAGTTTCCAGAATCGCAGCCAAAACCGGAGCGCATGGAAAACGCCATGGCGAATGACCAGCTGTGGAAAAACTGGCGGACCGTGGCTTCCGGTTATGCTGCAGTCTGGGCTGAGGAGAACACTCGAGAGGCACTGTTCGCCGCCATGAAACGCCGCGAGGTCTACGCCACCACCGGTTCGAAGATCACTGTTCGATTCTTCGGTGGCTGGTCATTTGATCACGGGGATGCAGATCGACCTGATTATGTCGATCTGGGCTACCGCCAGGGAGTACCCATGGGCGGTGACCTGGCGGCTGCCCCGGGCAGTGATGCGCCAACCTTTCTCGTATCCGCAGCAAAAGATCCGGATGGCGCAAACCTTGACCGGATACAGGTCGTCAAAGGCTGGCTGGTATCAGATGGTTCACTGAAAGAGAAGGTATACGACGTGGCCTGGTCCGGTGACCGGCAGCCCGATCCTGAAACTGGAAAACTGCCTGCAGTCGGCAACACGGTAGACGAAAAAACGGCGACCTTTTCGAACTCCATTGGCAGCGCCATGCTCGCCAGGGTCTGGCAGGACCCGGACTTTGACGCCTCGGAGCGCGCCTTCTACTACGTGAGGGTGCTGGAGATTCCAAGACCCCGGTGGTCTACCTATGATGCCGTCTACTTTGGACTGGAACTTCCCGACGAGATACCCAGGGCGATCCAGGATCGGGCCTACACCTCACCCATCTGGTACACGCCCTGAGATTGGACAGCCAGGAGCTGCATAGGCAAGATGGCGCTCTTCCTAATCCCGGAGACGCATCTTGCTTAAGAAACTCCTTTGCGTGGTCAGCCTGCTGGTTCCCGCAATCCCCCTGGCAACGCCTTTCAAAAACCTGGATGTCTTCCAACTTGAGGTTGCAGCAGACATCCAGATCTCGCCTGATGGTTCACGCATCGCCTACGTCCGTCGCGGCATGGACATCATGCAGGACAGGACCCGCAGCAATATCTGGATTGTAGATAACGACGGCAGCAACCATCGGCCGGTATTTTCAGGACCAGCAAACTACACCAGCCCGAGGTGGTCTCCGGATGGCAACCGGCTGGCCTATATCACCAAAGCCGGCATGCACGGTGCAGAACTGCACGTGGTCTGGCTGGATACTTTACAAACAGCGCTGCTGACACAATTGCCCAGCGCACCGTCTGACATCAGCTGGTCGCCGGATGGCAATAGCATCGCATTCAGCAGCCTCGTCGAATCCGAACCACCAAAACTCGCAAAACCGCCGAAAGCACCAAAAGAGGCCAGGTGGGCTCCGCCGGCAAAAATCATTGATCGACTTCGCTATCGCGCCGATGGCCAGGGTTACCTGAAAAATGGCTATAACCACATCTTCGTCGTGCCTACCAGCGGCGGCACCCCTCGCCAGCTGACCAGCGGTGATTATCACCATGGCGGTCGGTTGTCCTGGTCACCGGATGGTTCAAAGATTACTTTCGCCGCAAACCGGTTCGATGACTATGAACTGAGACTGGATGGTTCTGAAATCTGGGCTGTGACTGTCGCAGACGGCACCATGGAGCAGCTTGTGCAACGCCCGGGACCTGATGCAAACCCGGTGTATTCGCCCGACGGAAAACAGATCGCCTTTCAGGGCACAGAAGACAGCCGCAGTTCCTACAGGCATGCGGATGTCTACCTGCTTGATGTCGAAAGTGGCGAGATAACGCACATCGAGGAAGACCTTGATCGATCATTCAGCAGGGTGCTCTGGCGGGATCGAAACACCCTGATCGTGTCCTTCAACGATCGCGGTAGGACAGTAATTGCAGGACTGTCCAAATCCGGAAAAATAACGCCCCTTACCGATCGCGTTGGCGGCCTTGGTATTGGCAGGCCTTATACCTCTGGAACGTTTTCTGTTGCGAACAACGGTGCTTACGCATTTAAC
>JADHNI010000022.1 GCA_016779585.1 Pseudomonadales bacterium | reverse complement strand
TCCTAATCCAGGATATCGCGGTGGCACTAAATGACTGGTGCAAAGAAGGCAACTGCATAAATTCTTCACTGCAGCGGGCCCTGCTAGAAGGTTATGAGGAAATTCGCCCCCTGACAGAACAGGAACTCGAGCTTTTACCAGGTATCCAGAAAGTCAGTGCAGGAAGGTTTGCGCTAACAAGGCTGTTGAGTGGCGATCCGCCCCTTAAGGATCCAAGAGCGATGCTGGAGCTGGCAAAAAGTTTCTAGGAAGGAGCCCTCAGCTTTACTTGTGAAGAGCCCTCAGCTTTACTTGGCAATATCGTATGGGACCTGTTTAAGGAAAGCGGGTAACGCCGACCGGTAGACGTCAATTAGAAAGATAAAAGAGGCCAAAGAGACCTTGATCATCCTGCCAGGTCCTGATCTTTGAGAACCCCGCCTCATTCGCCATTTCCTCAACTTCAGCAACGGTGTACTTGTGGGAATTTTCGGTATGGATCTTCTCTCCCTGGGTGAATTCCAGGCACGTCCCCATCAGGTTTACCCGTTGATCCTGCTCACTCTTGAGAAACATCTGGATGCAGCCTTCTTCCTCGTTGTAACGCGCCTCGTGACGAAAGCTCTCAACGTTAAAATCAGCCCCGTACTCCCGGTTCAGGTGAACCAGGATATTCAGGTTAAACGCGGCAGTGACGCCCTGCCTGTCATTGTAGGCTTCGTTCAGGATGCGAGGGTCTTTTTTCATATCCACACCGAGCAGCAGACCCCCTGCGTCGCCGACCAGGTTGCGAATGCGTCCGAGAAACGACTGGGCTTCTGAACGATCGAAGTTCCCGATACTCGACCCGGGAAAGAAACTCACTCGCCGCTTGGTGCTGGTAAACGGCAGCTCAAATTCACCGGTAAAATCGACACAGGTTGCGTGAACCTCGAGCCACGGGAATTCACGTCCAAGCGCCTGCGCTGCCTGGGCAAGGTACTCCCCGGATATGTCCAGCGGAGCGTAGATAGCGGGTTTCAGGCTATCCAGCAGTATGCGAATTTTCTCCGATGAGCCGCTGCCATACTCAACCAGTATGAAATCTTCACCAATCAATTCGCTGATTTCATCAACGTGTTTTCTGAGGAGTGCGGTCTCAACCCGGGTGAGATAGTACTCCGGCTGGCGAGTAATTTCGGTGAAAAGCTCCGAGCCTTTCTCGTCGTAGAAAAACTTGGGTGACAGGGTCCGTGGTTTCTCCAGGAGCCCTGTCAGAATCTCATCACCATGGTCATCAATCTCCACAGAACGGTCATAAAAATGGACGGTAGAAAGCGAATTCATGGATTCCCTCAGGCGATGTCTCGTGCCAGCCGCAAACCAGTGAACTGCCAGCGGTCTGGAGGATAAAAGAAGTTTCGATAGGTAGCGCGGATATGAGCTGCAGCCGAAGCGCAGGACCCTCCCCTGAGCACAAGCTGGTTCGCCATGAACTTGCCGTTGTATTCACCCAGCTGACCTGCAAACGCCTGGTAACCAGGGTAGGGTCCATAGCTGCTACTGGTCCACTCCCAGGTGTCGCCGAACAGCCCCCGCAGGGTTCCCGGCCCGGAAGCTGACAAGGGCTGATGGTTTCCAGCTTCAAGCAGATTGCCCCGGACTGGATATTCCTGTGCGGCCCACTCCCATTCGTGTTCCGTTGGCAGTCGGCACTTGCGCCAGCGGGCGTAGGCATCAGCTTCATAGGCACTGATGTGGCACACCGGCGCATTGGGATCTACGGGTCTTTCACCACAGAGCGTGTACTCAAAGTACTCGTCTCCTTGGCGCTCCCAGTAAAGTGGCATGTTCCAGCGGTTCTCCCCCAATTGGTTGAGGTGGGCCCAGCCATCTGACAACCAGAGCTCAAAGCGCTCGTAGCCTTTATCTTCGATAAACTCGATGTATTCGCCGTTAGTGATGGTTCTTGTCGCCAGTTCAAAGGCATCAAGAAACACTCGATGACGCGGCGTTTCATTATCAAAAACATAGCGCTCACCGGAATTCGAGCCAACTTCTACCAGGCCACCTTCAAAGGACTGCCAGGAATGGTCACTCGCTTCCGAAGCAGCAAGTTCCTTGGGCACATATGCAGGTTTGAGCGGATTGTTGCCCAGGTTGTACTTCAGATCCGTCAGCAGCAGTTCCTGGTGCTGCTGTTCATGATTAAGACCAACCTCTGTTCGAAAAAGTGCCTGCGCGGAGGGAGAACCAGACAACAGTTTCATCATGGCCTCATCCACATGGGCTCGATATGCATAAACCTCCGCAACCGTTGGTCTGGACAGGTGACCACGTTTCGGCCTGGGAAAAGGTTTGCCAACACCGTTGTAATAAGAGTTGAACAGGGTTTCAAATGCAGGATTAAAACGAGTGTAACCGGGTAGTTCAGGAACGAGCAGGAAAGTTTCGAAGAACCAGGTGACATGAGCCAAATGCCATTTGGGCGGACTGGCGTCATCCATGGGTTGTACCCCGTAATCTTCTGTTTCCAGAGGGGTGCAAAGGTCTACTGTCTGTTTCCTGACCTCTTGATAGCGATCAGGAAAACTCTCACTCGCTTCCGCGTGGAGTATGGCACTCACAAAGACACCGGTCTTTGAATTTCGAACATTCTAATTCATGTAAAAAAAAACTTGAATGGGCAGTCAATGGATAGCGGGAATATGGGGTATTCCGGAGAGCAGGAAAAATCTTTACCGCAACTTTATGCTAACGACTTAATGAAGGTGCGCGACTACAGGGAAGCTGTAATCTTCTGAATATTCTGGGCGTTGTGCGGTGACTTGATGAATCCGGCATACCTGCCCTCGAGATCTATCAGAACCAGGGAAGCTGTATGATCGACGAGGTATGTTCCTGGCCCTGCACCCGGTACTTTTCCGAAAGCCACATTTACCTGCTGCGCAAAATTCACAGTTTCATCAAAGGAGCCAACGAACCCCCTGAATGCCGGGTTAAATGCGGGAACATACTGTCCGAGTTTCTCAGGCGTGTCGCGGTCCGGGTCAACACTGACCATTACCACCTGTGGTGGATTTTCAATATCCGCTACCGCATCAGCAAGGACACTAAGTGTCGTGGGGCATATATCAGGACAGGTTGTGAAGCCAAAGAACAGGATGGACCACTGGCCTTTCAGGTCTTCCAGGTTTACCGGGTTACCAGCCTGATCCGTCATGTCGAAATCACTAATCACCCGGGGTGCATCAAAACGGTAAAAGCCCAGTTCCTGTGCCTCTTCTGCCGTCATGGGCCTGGGCATCATGATACTCGCGACAAGAAGGCCAAGAATGACTGAGATAAATGCAGCAATGCCGAAGAGCGTGTTTCTTACACCAGTGTCCATCAGGTCAGGTAAGTAACAGGAAAGAGGTAGTGGTCCACCAGAAGGGCAATAAACAGTGCCATCAGGTAGAAGATAGAGTAACGAAACGTTTCAATGGGTGCTTTTTTGTTATCCGTAAACAACATGACGAGAGACCAGTAGAGGAAACCGGCGCCAAGCGCGAGAGCCGACAAAAGGTAAAAGATGTTACTCATGCCGATCAGGTATGGCAGGACCGTGGTGATAATCATGATGATCGTATAAAGGAGGATGTGCACCTTCGTGTAACTTTCACCATGGGTGACCGGTAGCATGGGGATATCAACTTTCCTGTACTCTTCCATTCTGTCTATGGCGAGGGCCCAGAAATGTGGTGGTGTCCACGCAAAAATAATCAGCACGAGCAGCAGGCCGCCACCGTCAACGCTCCCTGTAACTGCCGTCCATCCAAACAGTGGAGGCGCCGCACCAAACAAACCACCTATGACAATATTCTGGGGCGTGGCGCGCTTCAGGTACATGGAATAGATCACCCCGTAACCCAACCATGAAGCGAGATTCAGCCAGGCTGTCAGCGGGTTGATCATGAGAGCGAGTATCGTCAAACCCGACACGCCTGTCACGGCAACAAACATGGCACCCTGGGTATTGGTGACTCGGCCCTGTGCCAGTGGCCGGTTCTGGGTTCTTGCCATCCGGGCATCAATATTGGCGTCAACCAGATGATTCAGGGCTGCTGCTGACCCCGCAACCAGGGCAACACCCAGGTTTCCGAAGATAATAATATTCCAGGGCACCATACCCTCGGTGGCCAGGAACATGCCCACCAGCGTGCACAGCAACATCAGCAGCACGACCCTGGGTTTGCACATTTCCAGGTAGTCGCGCCAGCCGGCAGATTGCGTATATGTCTGGGTTACTTCAGTCATGGATAGGGATCAAATCTGGCCGCGAAGTATAGTGCCTACAGCGTCAGTTTTGTAGAGTGCCTACAGCGTCGGTTTTATAAAGTGCCTACAGCGTTACTTGGACAAATCGAGTGGGACCTGTTCAAGGCCCACGGGTAAACCCGTCCACCAGACGTCCATAAGAAAACCCTTAACCTATGTTAGAAATCTTCAGCAGGTGTTTAAGGTCCTTGAGCATCGGTTTTCCAGCCTTGTCCAGCGAGTAATACATCATGATGTTGCCATTTGGATCCATGAGGAACAGCACCGGCTCAAGCCTGGTGATGTTTTGAAAAAGGGAAGTATCAGCTTCGATCACCAGCGCATCCTTGTGCTCGACAGAGACGTGACTGGCAAGTTCTTCCGGAAGGCTGGATTCAGACAGAAGGACTCGCTGCACCCGATCTGTATTTTTACCGAGACCGGTGACAACCTGCCGGGAGAGATACATCATCTGTCGACAGTCTTCTGCACAATCGTCAGCCAACGGCTGTATAAGCGCCCAGTTTTCGAGTTCCGCCAGCATCGGATCGATGCCATTGCCATCCACTACAGGCCAGACAAGTTGACCCTGGTTGGTTGTGCCGCTAGGCGCTATTGCCGGAAACTGGAAATAAGCTATGTAGGCGATAAATATCGGGACAAATGCTATCGCGATTAATGTCAGCAGCTTGATCCGACTGGCTCGCAGCTCGTCCGGTCCAGATTGTGTTGCAGATTCTCCTGCTTGATCACTCATAAGACTTACTCCGTCTCAACTTCTCCGTCCTCTTTTATGAAACTGGCAAACATCCAGGCCAGTGTCACAGCCAGCGCCATAGTAAACCACTGGATGGCGTAGCCACGATGTTGTTCCGGTTGCATGGTGATATCTGGCCAGTGCCTCGGCAGAGCACCATGCTCACCCATCTTTAAGCGAATGACGTGAGGGTAAAGTTCAACACCTATCCGCTTTCCAAACTGCACAATATCGGTCTGTTGCACAATCACCGGAAAAGGCACATTGGAGATATCCCCATTGTGCATCGCCGTGTTGAATGTATCTCTTTGATAAATATAACCTTTTATTGAAACTTCGCCTGCAGCCACTGAAGGGATGTCCACCGGATCCTGCCGGGTCCTTCCCATCTGCACAAAACCTCGGTTTACCAGGTAGTTCCCGCCAGAGGTATCCCGGAACAACTGCTGAACCTCAAATCCAACTTTTCCGTTCAGCACCCGGTTATCAAGCAGGAACATCGATTTCCGATCAAAAGTACCCTGAAGTACCACCGGCAGTCCATAAAGTTCCCCATCCAGGGGAATTTCAGTGGCGGGTAGTGCTGGCTGCGTTACGCGAGCCTGCTGCTGCTTAAGGAAAGCTCTTTTTTCTTCCTCCCGCGCCAGCTGCCAGAAACCGAGCTGGATAAACAGGACCAGGCACACCAGCGCAGAAACACTGATCTTCCAGTTAAATACAAAGCGCCTGTCCAGGATCAGGCTCATTGCCGCGAAGCATCGTACCAGGGAACACCTACGCCCAGTTCCCCGGTGTAGAACCCGTAAAGAATGACCACCAGCAAAGCGGCGGCGAGGGAGACCCTTATCAACAGGAATTTCGCCGTTCTTTTACCTTCCTCACGGCCTTCATCATTCAATAACGCAAACAAAGCGCTTCCCAGGGCGACCAGGTTCGCGAGAAAAAGGATGACAACGAGAAACTTTAAAAACATGACTTAGAGTATACGCACAAAAAACCCCGCCTAAGCGGGGTTTTTGTTTAACAGGTTGTCCGCTTAACTGCCCAATACGTAGACAAAGACGAACAGGCCAAGCCATACCACATCAACAAAGTGCCAGTACCAGGCAGAGGCTTCAAACCCAAAACAGTCTTCTTTGGAGAAGTGTCCTTTCAGCGCCCGGAAAAACATGATGATTAACATGAAGGTTCCCAGCGTCACGTGCGCGCCGTGGAAGCCGGTCAACATGAAGAAGGTAGTGCCAAAAATACCTGAAGCAAGCGTTAGGCCCAGATCACTATAAGCGTGGTAGTACTCGTAACCCTGGACAAAGAGGAAGACGATACCGAGGGCAATGGTCGCCCCGAGCCATGTGATCAGTTTTTTGCGGTTACCTTCATTAAGACCGTGGTGGGCAACGGTGATTGTGAAACTCGAAGTGACCAGCAATATCGTATTCACCAGCGGTAATCCCCAGGGGCTGATGACTTCCTTCGCACCCGGAAATAGCTCCGGGTCAGGTGTATTCAGCATCGGCCAATGCGGCTCGTATTCAGGCCAGAGCATATCTGAAGGACCACGATCACCCACGCCTCCGATCCAGTCGACAACAAATACGCGAATGTAGAAAAGCGCACCGAAAAAGGCCGCAAAGAACATGACTTCTGAGAATATGAACCAGCTCATGCCCCAGACAAAACTCCTGTTCATCTGATCACTGTAGAGCTTCTCATGGTTTTCCTTGATGACCTGGGCGAACCAGAAAAACAGCGTGGTACCCATGACAAGACCGCCCAGCAGGAAGACGATTTCACCAAAACTGCTGTCAACACCAGCCGTCATTTCATTAAACATGTTGCCCATGCCATATAAGGTGAGGAAAATCCCCAGCGAGGCAAAGATAGGCAGCTTACTGTTGTGCGGGACGTAATACTCTTCGTAAGCGTCTTGCGTGGACATAAGTTTCTCCTGATAAAACTCCGATCGGGTCAGCTTCAACCCTTTTTTTACTTATGGCTGTTCTATTGGCTAATTGCCGACAGCTCTACTTGTTCTGTAATGTCATAGAGGGTGTAAGACAGGGTTAACGTCTTTACATCCTCCGGAATGTCCTGATCGATGATGAACCGCAGGGGCATGTCCAGGTCTTCTCCCTGGGCAAGCTGCTGTTGTTCAAAACAGAAGCATTCGGTCTTGTGCATATATTCTGCAGCGTTGAACGGAGTTACACTCGGTACTGCCTGTGCACTCATCGTTCTGTCAGTAACGTTCCTGACGTAAAAATTCATCTCGTTCATTTTTCCAGGATGAACGACCATTTTCCTGACCTCGGGACGAAACTCCCAGGGCATACTCGCATTGTTGTTTGCGAGGAATTGCACAGTGACGGTTCTCGTCTCATCAACCACCTGCGTTTCTGCAGCCTGATAGGGGCCAGAGGTTTTACCGTTAAATCCTGCCACTTCACACATGATGTCGTAGAGCGGCACCATGGCGAAGCCGAAGCCAAACATGCCGACAACTATCATAAGTAGTTGTCGGACAGTTTTTAGCGGGCTAACTGGTTCGTTCATTAACCGTGTGCTTCCTTCAAGTCAGTCGGTGGAGTTGAGAAAGTGTGGTACGGCGCCGGAGAGGGTACTGTCCACTCAAGGCCGTGTGCTCCTTCCCAAACCTGGTCAGTTGCTTTTTCGCCACCGCGGATACACTTGATCACGATGAACAGGAACAGCAACTGACTGAATCCAAACAGGAAAGCGCCACAGCTGGAAACCATGTTCCAGTCTGCGAACTGCAGCGCATAATCAGGGATTCGGCGCGGCATGCCGGCGAGTCCGATAAAGTGCTGCGGGAAGAACGTAACGTTCACACCGATAAAAGATAACCAGAAGTGTGTCTTACCCAGCGTCTCATCGTACATGTTACCGGTCCACTTCGGCAGCCAGTAGTAAACAGCAGCCATGATGGAGAAGACCGAACCAGGTACCAGTACATAGTGGAAATGAGCCACTACGAAGTAGGTATCGTGGTACTGGAAATCTACCGGCGTAATCGCGAGCATTAGGCCGGAGAATCCACCAATGGTGAACAGGATCACGAACGCGATAGCAAACAGCATCGGCGTTTCAAAGGTCATGGACCCCTGCCACATGGTGGCTACCCAGTTGAATACCTTCACACCGGTAGGTACCGCAATCAGCATGGTGGCGTACATGAAGTAGAGCTCGCCAGCAATGGGAATACCCACCGTGAACATGTGGTGTGCCCATACGATAAACGACAGGAAGGCAATGGAAGCTGACGCATACACCATGGAGTCGTATCCAAAAAGACGCTTGCGAGCAAAGGTGGGAATGATCGCAGACACCACGCCAAATGCCGGAAGGATCATGATGTATACCTCAGGGTGACCGAAGAACCAGAACACATGCTGGAACAGTACCGGGTCACCACCACCGGCAGCGTTAAAGAACGAGGTGCCAAAATGAATATCCATGAGCATCATGGTGACAACACCAGCCAGTACCGGCATTACAGCAATCAGCAGGTAGGCCGTAATAAGCCACGTCCAGACAAACAGCGGCATCTGCATCAGGGTCATGCCGGGTGCACGCATGTTCAGGATCGTCACAATCACATTAATGGAACCCATGATGGAAGAAATACCCATCATGTGTACCGCCAGGATAAAGAAGGTTACGCTCGGCGGGGCATAGTCTGTCGACAGAGGTGCATAAAAGGTCCAACCGAAGTTCGGGGCTCCGCCATCCATGAAGAACGTAGAAGCCAACATGCCAAAGGCGAACGGCAGGATCCAGAAGCTGTAGTTGTTCATCCTGGGCAGCGCCATATCCGGCGCACCGATCATCATTGGTATTAACCAGTTAGCGAGGCCAACAAACGCAGGCATCACAGCGCCGAACACCATGATCAAGCCATGCATGGTGGTCAGCTGATTAAAGAATTCCGGATGCACGATCTGCATACCCGGTTGGAAGAGTTCAGCCCGTATACCCAGTGCAAGTACACCGCCGAACAGGAACATGGCAAAACTGAACCAGAGATACAGTGTGCCGATGTCTTTGTGGTTAGTCGTCAAGACCCAACGCATGATGCCCTTGTCGGGGCCATGGTGATGGTCGTCGTGATGATGTTCTTCAATAACTGCGCTCATCGTACTCTACTCCCTAGCCAACTACTGGCTAGCCATCTGTGTATGGATATCTTTAGGCTGCACGGTGTCACCCGTGTCGTTGCCCCAGTTGTTACGCACATAAGTAACAACGGACGCGATCTCTGCTGCGTTCAACTGCTGGCCAAAAGCCTG
Organism: Pseudomonadales bacterium; assembly: GCA_016779585.1. GTDB lineage: Bacteria > Pseudomonadota > Gammaproteobacteria > Pseudomonadales > Azotimanducaceae > UBA9659. The sequence continues at coordinate 41,175 of JADHNI010000022.1, read as the reverse complement.
CATTGCAGTACCGGCGCGACCATAAAGCAATACATCAATGTTTTCCTGGATGTCACCGACAGTAACGCCCTGGCCAACCAGTGACGGGAACGCGGGCGGGATACCCTGGCCATTCACCTGGTGACAGGCAACACAGTTGCGCGAGTACACCTCTTCACCTTTACTCATCAGTTCATCCTGGGTCCAGGTTTTGCCGACTGTCTCAAATACCGCGGCTGCTTCTGCCTGCTTTTCAGCAACCCATGCGTCGTACTCGTCCTGTTCTACCGCATGAACCACGATTGGCATGAAGCCATGGTCCTTGCCACACAGTTCCGCACACTGACCGCGGTAGACACCAGGTTCTTCGACAACTGCCCAGGTTTCATGAACAAAACCAGGGATAGCGTCTTTCTTGACGGCAAAGTCAGGAACCCAGAACGCATGAATGACATCTTCAGCAGTAACCAGGAATCGGATTCGCTTGTTGATGGGAATCACCAGCGGGTTATCAACATCCAGCAGGTAATGCTCGCCCTTCGCTGCTTCGTTGTAGATTTCTTCCTGGGGCGTAAGGAGTGCACTCATAAACTGAATTTCTTTTGCAGGGTCATCATCCAGATAGGTGTACTGCCACTTCCATTGGTAACCACGGACTTCAATATCAACGTCTGCATCACCTTTTTCGTACATATCTCGCAACGTGCTTGTAGCCGGGACAGCCATGCCTAACAGAATCACAATGGGGATCACAGTCCATGCAATTTCGAGATTCGTGTTTTCGTGGAAATCTGCAGGTTTTGCTCCGATCGACTTTCGATGCATCAACATCGAAATAATCATCACGCCAAATACGACTACACCAATGCCGCAGCAGATGTAAAAGATCAGCATATGCAGGTCGTAAACTTCACGACTGATTTCTGTGACGCCTTGCCGAAGGTTTAACGCGGACCAGTCAGCCAGCGCAACATTGCTGAATAGCAGTAGCGACAATCCGAGTTGCCACATCCGCTTCACTCTATTCATGAATGAAACTCCATAATTAAAAAACGAGTGCCGTGGGCTAATAAGCCACAAGCAGCGATTATTTTTCTTCTTGTGTACTGCTTTGAAACTAGTCCCACGAAGGGGCCTGTTGCATAGCAACAAACGCCGCAATTATAGCAGCGACGGGCCTTTTAACAACTTGACCCTGATCAACGCGACGGGGAAAAGTGCTTGACAGGAAACGTCTTAATCTGACTGTTTCGAATCGGTCAAGCGGACAGGCGACCACTCGCCAACAGGCGAGGTTTTGTCGAGATCTGACAGTTTCTCAGAAAAGTCACACTCAATACAATGGCGAGACGGATCATCCCCGCCGGTCAGGACGTAAATCGTATCCTCGCGGTTGCATTTTGGGCACTTTGCCCCGGCTATGTATCGTTTTTTATGGACGTCTACCACTATCGGCACCCCGTATTCGTTGATCAGGCCCCCCTTCCACCAATCCAGGTAACCCTGAGGGCTCTTTATCGACGTCTGCCACTATCGGCACCCCGTATTCGTTGATCAGGTCCCACTTCCACCAATCCAGGTAACGCTGAGGGCTCAAGCCGCGATGCCATCCTGGCGGAGGAGGGCCTCAACCTCAGGTTCACGTCCGCGAAATGCAACAAACAGATCCATGGCATCCTCGGAACCGCCCTTTTCGAGTATGGTCGCGAGGAATTTCTCACCGGTCTGACGATTAAAAATGCCATCTTCCAGGAATTTGGAAAAGGCATCTGCAGACAGCACTTCCGCCCACTTGTAGCTGTAATAACCCGCAGCATAACCACCACCGAATATATGCGAGAAGCCATGCTGGAAAGCGTATTCCTCTGGGGGACGCACCACAGCAACGTCCTGACGGACCTTCTCGATTACAGCTGCGATCTGGTTATCGATCGCCGGGTCAAATTCCACGTGCAACCTGAAGTCGAACAGGGCGAACTCCAACTGGCGCACCATCATCATCGCTGCATTAAAATTCCGGGCTTTCAGCAATTTTTCGAGCATATCCTCTGGCAGGGCTTCACCACCCTGGTAGTGCCCGGAGATAAACGCCAGCGATTCGGCCTGCCAACAGAAGTTTTCCATGAACTGCGAGGGTAGTTCCACCGCGTCCCAGGCCACACCGTTGATACCCGATACAGCGGCAGCATCAACCTGGGTCATCATATGATGCAGGCTGTGACCAAACTCATGGAACAGGGTGACCACTTCATCATGGCTGAGCAGCGCCGGGTCGTCGCCAACCGGACCGGAGAAATTACATGTCAGATAAGCAACTGGAAGTTGCAATCCGCCGGATAGCATTGTTCTTCTTACCCGGCAGTCGTCCATCCAGGCGCCGCCGCGCTTGTTCTGTCGTGCGTACAGGTCCACGTAAAATCGGGCGATGGTTGTCCCGCCCCTGCGGATCTCAAAGGTCAGCACATCCTCGTGCCAGACTGGCATTGAATCATCTTTCTCAATCTCAACGTCAAACAGGCGCCGAACCACTTCAAACATACCTTCGAGTACCCTCGGGGCCGGAAAGTAAGGTCTCAGCTCCTCCTGGGAGATATCAAATGCGGCCTTTTTCAGTTTTTCGCTGTAGTAAGCCGTATCCCAAGGCTCAAGTGTGTCGGGCCCATTATGTTCCCGGGCGAACGCACACAAAGTTGCATATTCCTGTTTCGCCGGACCTTTGCTCCTGTCCGCCAGGTTCTCCAGGAACTGCAGCACCTCATCAGCAGAGCGGGCCATCTTTCGAGCCACCGAGAGCTCTGCGTAGTTGTCAAAACCCAGTAATCTCGATTGTTCCCGGCGCGCTGTCATAAGGTCCTGCATAACCTGGGAGTTTTCAAACTCACCAGCGTTAGGACCTCGATCCGATGCACGGGTACCGTAGGCCAGGTACATCTCCCTGCGCAGTTCACGATCATCGCAATAGGTCATAATTGCGAGATAACAGGGTGCGTCCAGCGTCAGCAGGTAACCTTCAAGCGCTTCGCGTTCAGCCGCCTGCCGCATCAGGGCCTTTGCAGTTTCAGGAACGCCTTTGAGGGCCTCCTCTGATACGTCTTTACGCCAGGCCTGCGTAGCATCCAGCACGTTGTTATTGAATTTGCTGTTGAGGGCGGAGATTTCGCGTGCCAGTTCAGAGTATCGCTGTTGCTGGGCTTCCGGCAGGTCGATACCGGATAACCGAAAATCCCTCAAGGCGTTCTCCACGACCTTTTTCTGGGCCTGTTCCAGATCCGCAAATTCAGGGGATTCATGAACAGCGCGATAAGCCTCAAACAACTCAGGGTTCTGGCCAACTTCCGTGTAGTACTCCGTTAGCAGCTCCAGCCCTCGACTGTGTGCCTCGCGTATTTCAGGGGAATTCATCACACCGTTCAGGTGCCCGATGGGCGACCATACCTGCTGCAGTCGATCTTCCAGCTCTTCCCTGGTCTTGAGCACGCCCTGGTAGTTGAACGATGGCGCCCTGGTGATCTGTTCGATGCCGGCTCGGACATCAGAGAGTGTCTGCTCTAACGCCGGCACCATATGCTCGGCTTTGATATCAGCAAAAGGCGGGAGGACATTGTCCTGAAGAAGGGGGTTATTCATGTGAACCGATTTTCCTCTACTAACTATCTAACTATTCAGTTTCCATCTGGCGCAGTTGTCTGATCACGGCTTCGGTTTCAACCTTTTTGTTGAACCAGATCTCAAAGGCCAACGCTGCCTGTTCCACCAGCATACCGAGGCCATCAGATGTTGCGCGCGCCCCGTTTCCCTCCGCCCATCCCAGGAATGCCCGGGCTCCGGCACCATAAACCATGTCGTAACAACAGCTGTCTTTACCAAGGATTGCGGGCGGTAGATCAATCGCCTGGTCAGCCAGTCCCGCGGAGGTGCCGTTAATAATGACATCATAGTCTTTCTCGAGTTCATCCTTGGAGACTGCAGCAAGTTGTCCAGTCGGTTTCATGCAGGATTGAAACCTGTCTACCAGCTGCAGCGCGGTTTTGTGTGTTCGATTGTGCAGATGCACCAAACTTGGTTCTTCCTGCAGAAGACTGCCCAGAACGCCCCGGACTGCTCCGCCGGCCCCTAGTACCAAGATCCGGGTATCACCAAGCGACCATCCGAGGTTCTGCCGGAGGTCGGTGACAAGACCTGGCCCGTCAGTATTGTCACCCCGAAATCCACCACCCGGTAAAAGGCTAATGGTATTCACTGCCTCCGCCAGGTTGGCATTCTCGCCTGCCTCCTTAACAAATTCCCAGGCATCTCCCTTGCAGGGTACTGTCACGTTGCAGCCGAGACCCCCATTGTCGAAAAAACGCTGAGCAACAGGCGCAAACTCATTGTCAGGTACGAGGATTCGGTTATAGGTCAATTCAACATCGACCTGCGCCGCAAAGGCAGCATGAATATCAGGTGACCGGCTATGCTCAATCGGATTTCCAAACACGGCAAGCTGGTTCACCGGATAATCTCCCCGGTTTCCAGCACCTTGATCTGACTGGGTCCGGACTGGCCGCCCAACTCCCCCGGAACAATCATATCCACGCTGTCGCCAAAAAATTGCTTCACTTCATCAGCACTCAGGGCCGAGGGCTGCCCGCTCAAATTTGCAGAAGTAGACACGATCGGTCCCAGCTCCTGGCAGAGTGCTGATACCAGAGGATGTGCACTCACCCGCAACCCGATGGTTTCATGAGTTCCGACGATCCACTCAGGCGCTTCACCGTTATGCGGCACAAGGTAGGTTACCGGTCCCGGCCAGTCCTGGTTCAGCTTATCCAGTTGGGCATCGGTCACCGTTGTCAGGTACTTCTCGAACTGATCAATGGCGGCAGCAACCAATAAAAGCCCCTGTTTCCAGGAACGCTGTTTCAACGCCAGGATTTTCATTACCGCCGCCTCGTCTTCGGGCAGGCTTCCGAGGCCCCAGACCCCTTCAGTCGGGTAGGCGATCACGCCACCATTTCGGACGCAGTCAGCTGCCTGCTGTATCTCCAGTTCACTGGCCATTACAAGTTCACTAGTACAATGGAAAAAAGGAGAGCGAAGTTATCTTTTTAGACCGCTGCTTTCAACCGCGGTCGCTGATGCATGATAGATACCACCTTCAGAAAAAATGTGCCCCATGACCTCCAGGCTGACCAGGTTTACCGTAACCTCATCTACAGCCTGTCCCAACGCTGATACCAGGTCATCAATACTGGAGGGGTTCTGTGACAGTTCTGCCAGCAGCGTTTTCTCCCCCGGGGAAAGATCGCCGATGAGTGATCCACAGGACAATAGCGGATCTTCCAGCCGTCCCAGGCTTCTCATTACGTCCTCTGAAGATTCAATGAGGGCTGCGCCATCACGGATCAGTTGGTGGCAACCCCTGGAATTTGCCTGAGTTACCGGCCCCGGCATTGCCATCACCTCTCTTCCCTGGGAGAGCGCAAGGCGGGCGGAAACAAGTGAACCACTCCTTAGTCCGGCCTCAACGACAACAACGCCCTGGGATAATCCGGTAACGATCCGGTTACGTCGCGGAAAATTTCCGGGATACGCCTGTGTTCCAGTTGGAAATTCACTCAGGATCAATCCTGATGCACTGATGCGTTCTGCGAGTCGCCAATGACGTTTTGGGTAGACTTCATCACATCCACACCCCAGGACAGCCAGGGTAACACCCTCTGCAGCAAGCGCCCCTTCATGAGCTGCAGCGTCTATACCAAGAGCAAGGCCGCTGGTGACAATAGCCCCTGACGACATAGCTCAGTCGCAAGTTGCATGGCCTGATGGCGACCATATTGGCTGGCTTTGCGAGAACCGACAATCGCTATGTTAAAGGACAGGTCTGCCAGTCTGCGGCGATCACCAATCATCCAGAGCGCCGCCGGAGGGTCATCGATTTCCCGCAGCAAGTCCGGGTAGTCAGTGTCATTGAAAAACACAAGATCATGACCTGCTTGCTCAAGCCATCGGGCGTCCTTTTCTACCCGGTGAAGTGCTGTTGCTCTCTCCTGCTCTGGCATAAGCGAAACCAGCTCTGCGCAGGACCTTTCAGAAAGGTGCTTTAGAAGCAGGGCAGGTCGGTTGATGTAGCTTCGCAGAAGCACCAGCAGATCTTCATCCACACATCGTTTCCCCTCAGGTTGTCGAGGAGACATTATGAATGGCAGTGAAACACTCGCCTGTAGGCTGGTTCTGTTATCGGCCTGGGAGAATCGCTATGTCAGGGTGATCGAACGACGTCGCCAACCCGGAGCGGTTCGGAAGTCTGCAGTACCAGGCCATAAGCCATTTTCTCGAAGGCCTGAAACACCAGCAGCACACCAGCCCGTTCCGTCGGCAGTTGCACCATGTCACCACGGAAACCACCATCCCTGACTAAAGCACCCTGTTTGGCAATAGCGAGCACATGCCCCACATCAAGACCCTGGTTCAGCCCACGATTGATCACGACCAAATCATTTCTGCCAACCTGGGTCACACCCCCCAGTACCGTCATGATGACGCCTTCAACATACTGCTCTGGAGGAACCGGGTAAAAGGTTGATTCAACGCGACGCTCTTCCGTAACCATGAGGCGGTCACCAATTCGGACATCCTCGCTGACACTGGTCAGGCGTAAGGTCACCAGATCACCTTCACGGTCGATGGCCCGGGCCAGGCCGACTTCTACAGCTTCATATCCAAGAACTTCACCGGTTTCCGGGTCAATGTAGACGTTGCCCTCGCGAAAGATGCCATAAACCGATGTATCTTCATCCCACTCACCGCGACCATAAAAAATGTCTCCCGGCCCAAAAAGCAGGCTTTCTGATTTACCCGCCAGAATGCGCGGCGCCATTGCCAGTGTATCTTTTTCAACGATACGACCCGTGGTCATCAGGCTGGATACAGCATCTAGCGGGATTGCCGGAATGGCACTTTCCAGCGGTTCAACCCGAATGGAAGGTTCCAGTTTCTCGTAGCGGTCGCCCTGGCGCACCCGCTGCTGCGGCTTGAGTTTAACGGTCCTTTCCCCGGGGCCACGCTTGATGGTGATGACAGGGTCACCACCTACATACTTGAGGATAATTTCATCACCCGGGTAGATCAGGTGGGGGTTTTCGATGGCAGGGTTCACGTGCCAGATTTCCGGCCAGTGCCAGGGATCCGCCAGGAACATGGCAGCAATACCCCACAGTGTGTCGCCCTCCTGGACCAGGTACTGGTCCGGGTGCCCCTCGCGAAGCAGGGAATCAAGTTCCTCATCTGCAGCGAAAATGCCACTTGAAAGAGAAAAAACCAGCGCAAATATGGGTATCAGGCGAATCTTCATAGGCGAATCCCACCAGAAAAATAGTACAATATCAGGTTCCAGAGACCTTGACATCCAGGCCCTTAGCCCCTGATTTTTCAAGTTGATCATAATCTTAGCAGCACAAGTTTTGCTTTTACTAGAGGTATATGACAAAACCATATGGTGCCATTAGAAATTCTAGAGTTTCCGGATCCCCGGCTTAGAACCGTGGCCAAACCGGTCACAGAGGTCAACGGCAAGATTGTCAACATGGCCGATCGCATGCTGGAAACCATGTACCAGGCATCAGGCATTGGCCTTGCGGCAACCCAGGTGAACTTCCACCAGCGCCTGATCGTTGTCGACGTCTCTGATAACCAGGACAAGCCCCTGATTCTCATCAACCCCAAAATCGTTGCCACAGAAGGTGAATTCGAGACAAACGAGGGATGCCTGTCGATACCTGGTTTCTACGAACCCGTCGACAGGTTCGAGAAAATCCAGCTGGAAGCCATCGGGCGGGACGGGGAGCCCTTTACCATGGAGGCTGAAGATCTGCTGGCTGTTTGCATCCAGCACGAAATGGACCATCTCGAGGGAAAACTCTTTGTCGATTATCTCTCCAACGCCAAGAGACAACTGATTCGCAAAAAGCTGCAAAAACTCCAGAAGCAGCGAGCTTAAGCCGTTGAAAATCATCTTCGCCGGCACACCGGAATTCGCGGCGGGTTACCTCCAGGCACTCATTGAAAGCAATCACCAGGTTGTCGCGGTGATCAGCCAGCCGGATAAACCCGGGAAGCGTGGCAAGCGTCTCGTGCCCAGCCCCGTAAAGATCGTCGCAAAAGATGCCGGAATCCCTGTCCTGCAACCTGATAGGTTAAGGCTCGAAGACATTAGCTCCATTGATTGCGACCTCATGGTAGTGGTCGCCTTTGGCCAGATTCTGAAACGGGACGTAGTGGACTATCCCAGGCTCGGCTGCATCAATGTCCATGGCTCAATATTACCAAGATGGCGTGGCGCAGCGCCCGTCCAGCGAGCCATACTGGCCGGTGACCGGTCCACGGGAGTTACGCTGATTCAAATGGATGCCGGACTCGATACCGGAGACATGCTGGCAAAGGCCGAGGTTGTCATCGAACCCGAGGATACCGCGGGAGATCTTTTCAGCAAGCTGGGTCAGGCGGGTCATGGCCTACTGGTTTCAACGTTGAACCAGCTTGAAAAGGGAAACGTAAATCCCGAAGTTCAAAACGACGACGCGGCGGTTTATGCGCACAAGATCGAAAAACACGAAGCGCTGCTCGACTGGCAAGCTGGTGCCGAATCCGTCGATCGCATAGTACGTGCCTTCTACCCGGACCCGGTCGCATACACATGGCTCGGCGACAAAAGGGTCCGCATTCATGAAGGCCAGGTGGTAGCTGGTGCCAAAGGCAGGGCAGGCATGATACTGGATGTCACGAAGGAGGGTGTACTCGTCGGATGCGGCAACACGGCTTACCGGGTTAGTCGCATCCAGCTGCCAATTGGGAAAGGTTCCGTGTTAAACGGCGCCGACGTGCTCAATGGCTGGACCGATGTGCTCTGCACAGGAAACCTGTTTACACCTGAACCAGTACAGGCACCATGAGCGAATACGTCGATGCCGTTTCTGTCCTTCGCAGGGTACTGCAGGACGGAAGACACATGGATGACACCCTGGGTTCTGGTACTCCACTGGTGCAACAGATCTGCTACGGCACATTGCGCCACTACTTCTGTTACGATCGAGCCATTGATCTGCTCGTCGAAAAACCGCTCCCTGACAAACACCTGGATGTTCACCTGCTGCTGCTGACCGGACTCTACAGTATCGATCATCTCAAGCGACCAGTGCATGCCAGCGTCAATCATGTAGTTGGTGCAGCACCGCTGATCAAAAAGCCGTGGGCCAAAGGGCTGATCAATGGCGTACTCAGGAGATACCTACGCGAAAAGGAAACCCTGGAGTCCAGGATCCTGGAGACTGCTGAAGCAAAAACCAACCACCCTTCCTGGCTTGCTGAACTGATCCTTGATGACTGGCCAGATTATTCGGGAATACTCGAGGCGAACAACTGCCAGGCTCCCATGACGCTCAGGGTGAACACGTCTCGCCTGACCAGGGCAGAATATCTGGCACAACTCGCTGACAATAACATTGAGGCGCGAGCGGGTCGCTATGCAGATTGCTCGGTAATACTCCACGAAGCGAAACCAGCCCAAGCACTACCGGGATTCAAGGAAGGCCTGGTCTCAGTCCAGGATGAAGCGCCGCAATTGGCGCCTTCTTTCATGAACCTGTCGCCTGGAATGTCAGTATTGGATGCGTGCGCTGCACCCGGAGGCAAAACCTGTCATATCCTGGAATCAACGCCTGACATCAAGTTGACTGCGGTAGACCGGGACCAGAAACGAACAGTCCTGATTTCCGAGAACCTGTCCCGTTTGTCTCTGGCAGCCAACGTTGTGACTGAGTCGCTGGAGAAGTTCAACGTTGGCGACTTCGACCGAATCCTTCTTGACGTACCGTGCTCGGCAACCGGCATTATTCGACGGCATCCAGACATTAAGTTACTGCGTCACAGGGAGGATATTGATAAACTTCGGGACGTACAGCGAGTACTGATTCACAAGGCGTTTGACTTGCTAAAGTCCGGTGGTGAACTGCTTTATTCAACCTGTTCCATTCTCCGCCAGGAGAATGATCAGGTCATCGCCAGATTCCTGGAAATGCAGGAAGGCGCATCCTTGATCCCTCTCAAACATCCATTGGCTGATCATCCGGACCGGCTTCTTCTCAGCACTGAGTTCGGGCTGCAGTTCCTTCCAACCAGGGATGATCATGACGGCTTTTACTATGCCGCCCTTCGAAAGGAGGTCGCGTGAAAATCATTATCCTGGGTGCCGGTGAAGTCGGAGGCAATCTCGCCCAGAACCTGACCAAGGAAGCCAGTGATATCACCGTGGTGGATACGAACAGTGATCGGCTACGGGAACTGCAGGACCGGTTTGATATCAGAACAGTGCGAGGAATGGCATCGCATCCCGATATCATGCGCCAGGCCGGAGCTGAAGATGCCGACATGCTCATCGCCGTCACCAACAGTGATGAGGTGAACATGGTCGCCTGCCAGGTGGCATACACCGTATTCAACACGCCAACCAAGATTGCGAGGATTCGCTCTTCTGCGTACATCCGTGACGGTGGAATCTTTCGCAACGATGCCATGCCGGTTGATGTCATCGTCAACCCGGAAGCCATTGTCACCCACGATATAAGACGTTTGATTGATCACCCCGGCGCACTCCAGGTTATGGACTTTGCCGAAGGACAGGCACAGCTGGTTGGTATAAAGGCCTACTACGGCGGCCCACTGGTTGACCAGGAACTGAGATACCTTCGTCAGCACATACCGACTGTGGATACACGAGTAGCAGCTATTTTCCGTAAAAACCGGCCCATTATTCCGCAGGGAAACACCGTTATCGAAGCTGACGATGAAGTATTTTTCATTGCAGCAACACAAGACATCAAGAACGTCATGTCGGAAATGCGACGGGCAGAGAAACCCAACAAGCGAATTGTTATCGCGGGCGGCGGTCATATTGGTGAGCATCTGGCCCGGACGGTAGAAAGTCGCTATGGCGTTCGAGTGATCGAACACAGCCGGCAGCGTTGTTACGAACTCTCGGAAACCCTGGACAGGGCAATTGTACTCTCGGGTGATGCCTCGGACCGGGATCTGCTCCTGGAGGAGAACATTGAGGAAACGGATGTATTTTGCGCGGTAACCAACGACGATGAAGCAAACATCATGTCATCCATGCTGGCAAAAAGCCTCGGTGCCAGGAAGGTCATCACGCTGATCAACAATCCGGCGTACGTTGACCTGATCGAAGGTGGCGATATCGACATTGTGTTTAACCCGCAGCAAGCGACACTGGGCTCAATCCTTACCCACATCCGCCAGGGCGATGTGGTTAGGGTGCATTCCCTGCGCCGGGGTGCGGCAGAGGCCATTGAGGCCATCGCCCATGGCGATGAATCAAGCTCCAAGGTTATCGGTAAAACCATCGAGGAGATTGATTTGCCTCCCGGCACAAACATCGGTGCCATAGTCAGGGGAGACGAAGTAGTCATTGCCCATGACGATATCAAGGTCGAGTCAGGCGACCACATTATTCTTTTCCTGGTGGACAAGGCCCGAATCAAGGATGTCGAAAAACTTTTCCAGGCACCCTTAAGCTTCTTCTAGCATGCACATTGAAATTGCCATCAAGGTGCTGGGTGTTCTGCTGATGATGTTCAGCGCCACCATGTTACCCCCGGTTGTCGTTTCCATGATTTTCCAGGACAACATGCACCTGATTTTTCTGACGGCGTTCGCAATTACCTTCGCTGTGGGATTTGTACTCTGGATAATTTTCTTCAGGCGTCGCGCCGACATGCGGATCAAGGACGGTTTCCTGATTACCGTCTTTTTTTACCTCGCCCTCGGGGTTTTTGGAGCCTTTCCTTTTATCGATGGACGCGGTCTTGGTTTATCCATACCGGATGCCCTGTTTGAATCCTTCTCAGGGCTAACAACAACCGGCGCAACCGTCATTGTGGGACTGGATAACCTGCCCGAATCTCTGCTGTTTTATCGTCAGCAACTTCAGTGGCTCGGTGGCATGGGCATCATCGTACTGGCGGTTGCGATCCTGCCAATGCTGGGTATCGGTGGTATGCAGCTGTACCGTGCGGAAACCCCGGGTCCGGTTAAAGACTCAAAGTTGACGCCGCGCATTAAAGAAACTGCGCTGGCGCTCTGGTCCATCTACCTGGGACTAACCGTTGTCTGTGCGCTGGCCTACTGGGCCGCCGGCATGTCTGGTTTCGACGCCATCTGCCACAGCTTTTCCACCATCGCCATTGGCGGCTTCTCAACACATGATGCCAGTATCGGTTATTTCGATTCTGCAGCGATTGAGTCCATTGCCATCGTGTTCATGGTCATCTCGGGAATCAATTTCGGGTTGCACTTTTTTGCACTCAAGGAAAAATCGCTCACGCATTACCTGCGCGATGACGAGGTGAAGTTTTATCTATCGATCCTGGGTGTCATCAGCTGCGTGGTTGCGGCGGTGCTTTACGCCGAGGACGTCTATGGTGGCGGAACTTCTGTTCGCATGGCTGTCTTTGAGGTTGTATCCATATTTACAACTACCGGCTTCGCGACCGCAGACTTCGCCAACTGGCCTAACATGTTGCCCTACCTGATTTTCTTTGGTGCTTTTACCGGGGCCTGCGCCGGTTCTACCGGAGGAGGCATGAAGGTCATTCGCGTGATGCTGATCTGCAAACAGGGATTGCGGGAAGTCCACCGACTGATTCATCCCAACGCCATTTTCCCGGTTAAGGTGAACCACCGACAGATGTCTGACCAGGTGATGGAAGCGGTCTGGGGATTCTTTTCCGTATATGTGATCGTGTTCCTGTTCATGCAACTGGCTTTGATCATGACCGGCCTGGATTTTGTGACAGCCTTCTCCGCAGTTGGAGCAACCCTGAACAACCTCGGACCCGGACTCGGATCAGTCGCAGCGAACTATGCCGATATATCCGATGTCGCCAAGCTTTTGCTGTGTTTCACCATGGCACTGGGTCGCCTTGAGATCTTCACCCTGCTGGTACTGTTTTCGCCCATGTTTTGGAGAAAATAGTTTTGGAGAAAATAGTTTTGGAGAAAATAGTTCTGGTGAACAATGAATTCACCGCGTGACAAGTGGAACCGGATTTACTCCGGCGAGTCAGCGCCAGGTTCCATCGCTGCGGTGCTGGAACAAAACGCCGATCTCTTGCCAAAGCAAGGACGCGCCCTGGATATTGCCTGCGGCACCGGGGCCAATGCTCTTTTTCTCGCTGAACGCGGCATGGAAGTAGACGCACGGGATATCTCGGATGTCGTCATTGCTTCGCTGGCAAACCAACATCCAAGGCTTCATCCACGAGCGGTCGACGTCACGCCGGAATCACTATTCGGTCTGCAGTTTGACCTGATCCTGACCTGCCATTACCTCGACCCGGCTCTTGCACCCGCCATTCTTGAAGCCACCAGTCCCGCTGGGCTGATTATCTACCAGACATTCACCAGCACAAAGAAAGTTGACATAGGTCCTTCGAATCCCGACTTCCTGCTTAAACCTGGTGACCTTGAAAAGTTCGTTGACGGTTGCGATATCCTGGCCAAACAAGACGGTTCAGACATTCTCGAGAAGGAAAATACCATGGCCGGGCGAGCCTGGATCATTGCTCGCAAACTCGTTGTCTAGTGAACCGCGGGTTCCTTTTTGTAGCGATACAATCTGGCTGTACCCACTGGTCGAACCTTAAAACGCTTGTATTCCCACTGGTATTGCTCTGGCGCACGCAGCAGCAGTGTTTCCACCAGCTGGTTCACTGCCCTTGAACTGGTGTCGGCGTCTTCACTGTAGATCTCTGCAGACGGCGACTCGACATGCACATCGAAAAGCCCGTCAGTTTGACGAATCATGCCAATCCCCAGGACACTCGCTCCAGTTTTCTGGATCAGTCTGGAACTAAGGGTATCTGTTAATGCCGCTTCTCCGAGGAATTTGATAAACCGACCTTGTGCAGGAACCTGGTCTGGCAGCACAACGACGGTTTTTCCGTGATTCAGTGCGCGAAACAGAGCCATCAGTCCGGAGCGATCTGTTGGTACCAGGTGATTACCGTGGAGGGACCGGACATGTTGCATGATGTCTTTCAGGTAAGGTTGCCGCGGCGGGTGATACAGCGCAGTAAGCTCTCCAAACCTTCGATAGAAAACATTAAAGAGCTCCCAGTTTCCCAGGTGTGGCAATAGAATCAACAGACCGTTTCGATCGTTGATTTTCTCCTGCAGAAGCCCTTCGTTGTGCACATTGACGATCCATCGATCCACCCGTTCAAGATTTCCCAGCCAGACAGCAGGGGTTTCAAAAAAGGTTTTGCCGGTTTCGACAAGGCTGGCCCTGACCATCTGATCAAGTGCCTCACCATGAAGCTCCGGAATGCACAATTCCAGATTCGTTCTGGTTACGCGGGCTGCCCGGTTCTGCAGTCGGTAACTGATTCGACCCACCAGGGCACCAAGAAACTGACTGACTTTCAGCGGCAGGTAAGCAAGCATCCCCAGCAGAAGGCGTGCGAGATAACTCATGGAGATATTCTGGAAACTGCCATGGAACGAGGTTATCTGATTTAGGGTCACCGATGTATACTTACGCCCTTTTTTTGCCCGGGGTACTTACACGGTGTCCATGACGTTCCAAGATCTTATCCTGTCACTGCAGACCTTCTGGTCGAAGCAGGGCTGTATTCTCATGCAACCTTATGACATGGAAGTTGGTGCCGGTACTTTTCACCCGGCGACGTTTCTGCGCGCCATTGGTCCGGAAAACTGGCGCGCGGCATACGTACAACCCTGCAGAAGACCTACAGATGGTCGATACGGGGAAAACCCGAATCGCTACCAGTATTACTACCAGTACCAGGTGGTCATGAAACCCCACCCGAACAATTTTCAGGAACTTTACCTGCAATCACTCGAACACCTGGGGATCGACACAAAGGCCCATGACATTCGATTTGTTGAAGATAACTGGGAGTCACCAACCCTCGGAGCCTGGGGACTGGGTTGGGAAGTCTGGATGGACGGCATGGAAATCACCCAGTTTACCTACTTCCAGCAGGTTGGTGGTCTCGAATGTTACCCGGTAATGGGTGAGATCACTTATGGCCTGGAACGACTCGCCCTGTATCTGCAGGGTGTCGAGGACTTTAAAGAACTGGTCTGGACGGAGACTGACAGTGGCGTGGTGACATACGCGGACGTCTATCATCAGTATGAGGTTGAGATGTCCAGATTTAATTTTGACCTGGCAGATGTTGATGCCCTGTTCCAGCAGTTCGACTTCTGTGAGAAAGAAACCCAAAGGTTTCTTGACGAGGACCTGCCACTGCCTGCCTACGAATATGTCATGAAGGCGTCGCACGCGTTTAACCTCCTGGATGCCCGACATGCGATCTCGGTTACCGAACGCCAGCGATTTATCCTGAGAGTCAGGACACTGGCACGGGGCGTCGCCCAGAAATATTTCGAATCAAGACACGCCATGGGGTTCCCGCTGGCCGATGACGACACCCGTAGCTACGTCGAAGGAGAGATCGCCCGTGCCAAATAAGACACTCCTCCTGGAAATTGGTACAGAGGAACTGCCACCGAAATCACTGAATCGGCTACGCCTGACTTTCGCTGAACAGGTGGAAGCCGGTTTAAAACAGGCGCAACTGCCCTTTAATGGCATTGAAAGTTTTGCGACACCGCGACGCCTCGCCCTGAGAATCAATGGCCTCGGCACCCAACAACCTGACCAGGACATCGAACGTCGCGGACCAGCTAAAAAAGCTGCCTTCGATGCAGAAGACCAACCTACCAAGGCGCTTCGGGGTTTTATGAAAAGCTGTGGCGTCTCTGACCCGGAGCACCTGGCAATCATGGAAACCGACAAGGGTGAGTACCTGGTTTATCGTGCCACCATGCCAGGCGAAGCCACCTCGGATTTGCTACCGGGTATTGTGCAAGAGGCACTTTCCGCGCTGCCCATCGACCGACGGATGCGCTGGGGCAAGACCAGGGATGAGTTTGTCCGACCGATAAAGTGGGTCGTGTGTCTTCACGGCAAGGAAGTCATGCCCATCGCCATTCTTGGTATGCAGGCGGGTAAAACCAGCCGTGGACATCGATTCATGAGTAAGGGTGATTTTGAGATCTCCGATGCCGACGCCTATGTAGAAGACTGTCGTGCGCAGCATGTTCTGGTCGACTACGACGGTCGGCGTGAGCTGATTCGCGGCCAGCTGTATGAACTGGCTGCAAGCGAGGGCGCCAACCTCGAACTGGATGAAAATCTACTGGATGAAGTGACCGCCCTGGTGGAATGGCCGGTCGCGCTGGCGGGAGGGTTCGAGGAAAGTTTCCTTGAGGTGCCTCCGGAAGTACTGATTTCGGCGATGAAAGAACATCAGCGCTATTTCCACCTTGTCGACGGCAACGGCAAACTGCTGCCAAAGTTCATCACCATCGCAAACCTGGAAACACCAGACCCACAAGTTGTCATTTCCGGGAATGAACGTGTTATCCGGCCAAGACTCTCAGATGCAGCTTTCTTCTACCAGCAGGACACGAGAACCAGTCTCGATGAAAAATGTGAGCGGCTAGGCAACGTGGTGTTCCAGACCGACCTTGGCACTTATCTCGAAAAGGCGAAGCGAGTTTCTGCCCTGGCGGGTTTTATTGCTGATAACCTCGGGGAAAACAAAAGCGAGGCTGAGCGTGCCGGGCTCTTGTGCAAGGCTGACCTTGTTAGCGACATGGTTGGGGAATTTCCTGACCTTCAGGGCATCATGGGAGGCTACTACGCCAGGCACGGAAGAGAATCTGACGATGTAGTTAAGGGGATAGAACAGCATTATCGTCCGACACAGAGCGGTGGCCTGTTACCGGATACCGGAATCGCATCCTGTGTATCTCTGGCAGATAAAATTGATAGTCTCGTAGGATTATTCGGCATCAATCAGCCACCAACAGGTTCAAGAGATCCATTCGCGCTACGCAGGCAAAGCCTCGGAGTGATAAGAATCTGCGTGGAGAATCACCTCGATTTGTCATTAACCGATAGCCTTGAGCAGGCTGCGGCTCTCTATTCTGACAAATACAGTATCGATGAAGTCAGCCAATACATCATCGAGCGACTGACAAGCTACTACGGCGAGCAGGGCATCAGTGCTGACGTGGTTGACGCCGCCACCTCCGGTCTATCAAAAGGTATTAACCTGATGATGATCGACGACGTGGTGAAAACGCTGCAGGCTTTTCGAAATGGACCAACGGCAGAGAGTATTGTTGCCGCTAACAAACGTGTTGCGAACTTGCTGAAAAAGGCAGATCTTGCGAGCCTGCCTGCTCAATTCGACCCGGGCCTGGCAACCGACGAGGCTGAAAAGGCTTTGGCCACCGCGGTCTATGCTATCGATCTTTCAGACGCAAAAGGCGCAGGCGCCCGCCTGGAGAAACTCGCAGTACTCCATGCGCCCGTGGACCGTTTCTTTGAAGAAGTCCTTGTTATGGCTGAGGACAACAAACTCAGGTTAAACCGCCTGGTGTTGTTACGGGACCTGAGACAACTCTTCCTTGAAGTGGCAGATTTCTCGCTTCTACAATAGGAATGGATGAAAAGAGGGTTGGTCATGTCCGACTATGTGATTCTTGACCGGGACGGCGTTATCAACGAAGACTCTCCAGACTACATCAAGTCCCCGGAAGAATGGCACCCGGTGCCCGGCTCACTGGAAGCCATAGCGCTACTCAGTGAACACAACATCAGGGTGTTTGTTGCGACGAACCAGGCCGGTATCGCCCGGGGTAAACTCAGCCAGGCGAGTCTGGACGCTATCCATGAAAAGATGTTTAAGGTAGTTGCAGCCGCAGGTGGAAAGATTGTGGATCTCCGCTACTGCCCACACCACCCAAATGACAACTGTCACTGCAGGAAACCAAGACCAGGATTACTGGAAGACCTCGCGAAAACCCATAACCTGGACCTCGCCGAAGGTGACTACGTAGGTGATTCTCTGAAAGACCTGCGTGCCGCTGAGGCAGCAAAATGCCGCGGTGTACTTGTTCTGACCGGAAATGGTGCAGAAACACACCAGATGCGCCCACACCATGAACCTACTTTTGAAAACCTCCTGGCGTATGCCAGGGACAGGGTCAACTAAATATCCAGGTTTGCCACTGCCAGGGCGTTCTCTTCGATGAACTCCCGCCGAGGTTCAACCTGATCACCCATCAGCGTGTTGAATACCTGGTCCGCCGCAATCGCATCTTCGATTGTAACCCTGAGCATGGTCCTGTGTTCCGGGTCCATCGTGGTTTCCCATAACTGATCGGGATTCATTTCGCCAAGACCCTTGTAGCGCTGGCGACTCTGCCCCCTTAGTGCTTCCGTTTGCAGCCACTCCAGAGCCTGGGCCAGCGAGGTCACTGATTCCGACTTTTCACCCTTGACCACACGTCCATCTTCACCAATGAGGCCTTCAATCCGCTCACCAAATTCTGCAAATGATTCATAGTCAGCGGAGACAAAGAAGTCCCGATTGAGCAGGTAGTCGCGCCGCACACCGTGGCTTATCACGGCAACCACCGGATAAAAGGCATGTCGGTCTGTGTCTTCCTGCAGATCAACACTGTACACAACTCGCGTCGTATTCAGGGGTTCGAGCCGGGCCATGAGTAAATCAGCCCAATTGCGAACGGCGGCTTCATCCTGGAGTTCCTCCCGGGCCAGGCGTGGCAGGTAAATCATCTGTTCAAGTACGGGCAACGGATAGACGCGATCGAGGCGCTGCATTTGGCTTTGTACTCGATAGTAATTCTCAGCGAGGTCACGAAGGTCGCTTCCTGATATCAAACCGCTATCAGCGCCGGTTTCCAGGTTCGCGTCTTCCAATGCTACTTCAAGGAGGTAGCGTGTCAGTTCATTCTCATCCTTGATGTATCGTTCTGCCTTTCCGCGTTTCATTTTGTAGAGCGGCGGCTGGGCAATCAGCAAATGTCCACGCTCGATCAGTTCGGGCATGTGCCGGAAGAAAAAAGTCAGCAGCAGGGTTCGGATATGAGCACCATCCACATCAGCATCGGTCATGATGATGATTCTGTGGTATCGAAGCTTGTCAGGGTCAAACTCATCACGACCTATGCCACAGCCCAGCGCAGTAATCAGCGTCCCGACTTCTGCAGACGACAGCATCTTGTCAAAACGCGCTTTCTCGACGTTCAGGATCTTGCCCTTGAGTGGCAGGATCGCCTGGAACTTTCGGTCTCTGCCCTGTTTTGCAGAACCTCCCGCGGAATCACCCTCCACGAGGTAGATTTCTGACTTGGCCGGGTCTTTCTCCTGGCAATCAGCAAGCTTTCCGGGTAACCCGGCAATATCCAGCGCGCCTTTACGTCGTGTCATTTCACGAGCCTTTCTGGCAGCTTCCCGGGCACGGGCGGCATCTATCATCTTTTGCACGATCGCCTTCGCTTCCTGGGGATTTTCGAGCAGATAGCTGGAGAAATTGCTACCCATCTCCTGTTCAACCGCGGTTTTGACCTCCGAAGAGACTAGTTTGTCTTTGGTCTGAGAGGAGAACTTCGGATCCGGCACCTTGACCGAAATGATGGCGGTCAGGCCTTCCCTCGCATCATCACCGGTTGTATTGACCTGGGATTTCTTACCCAGTCCCTCGCTTTCTATATAGGTATTCAGCCCTCGTGTCAGAGCACTTCGAAATCCCTGCAAGTGGGTACCACCATCATTCTGAGGAATATTGTTGGTATAGGCCAATAACGTTTCCTGATATGAATCATTCCACTGAAGCGCAACTTCAACACCTATCCCGTCTTCACGTTCCGTGGAAAAGTGGAATATGCTGTTCAGAGACGTTTTGTTGCTGTTCAGGTATTCAACGAAGGTACGTAATCCGCCGTCATACTTAAAGTTTTCGTGTTTTCCTGATCGCTCATCAGTCAGGTTGATTGAGATACCCGAATTCAGGAAAGAAAGCTCACGAAGCCGCTTTGCCAGGATGTCGTAGTGAAACTCAATGTTCGTAAAGGTTTCTCCAGACGGCTTGAAGCGACAGCGTGTACCCGTTTGCTGTGTGTCGCCTACCACCTGTAACGGCGCGTCTGGCACACCATCATGGTAGACCTGTTCCCAGATTTTGCCGTCCCGCCAAATTGTCAGGTTAAGCTCGGATGACAACGCATTCACCACGGAAACACCCACTCCGTGAAGGCCGCCCGACACTTTGTAGTTACTGTCGTCAAACTTACCCCCGGCGTGCAGGACCGTCATAATGACTTCGGCCGCAGATTGTCCTTCCTCGTGCATATCCACCGGCATACCACGCCCGTTGTCGGCAACCGTTACTGATTCGTCAGCATGGATGATGACCTCAATCTCAGAGCAGTAACCCTCCAGGGCTTCGTCGATAGAGTTATCTACGAGCTCCTGCACCATATGATGGAGTCCTGTGCCGTCATCGGTATCTCCGATGTACATTCCTGGACGTTTTCTTACCGCGTCCAGACCCTTGAGAACCTTGATACTACTGGAGTCGTAGGCCTTGTCGTCGCTCATTATTGCTCCTGATTAACGTGACCGTGTTTCACGTGAAACATTCCCTCATACTGACCACCACACCCAGCAACCAGAGCTTCGGGCTCTACCCCGGTTAAAAGTATCTGTTGTCCTGTGTTCTGCAGGAAATGACAGACTCGCTTGCGGTGCTCTTCGTCAAACTCTGATGCTAAATCATCCACCAGGTATAACGTTTCCTGCCCTGTCACCGAGCCAGATGGCTGACCGGCTTTCTGAGCAATTACCCCCTGGGACAACACCATGGACCAGACGAGCGCTTTCAACTCTCCCCTGGAGCACACTTTCGCGGCAGGTTGTCCCCCAACGGATATTCTAACATCAGCTCGCTGAAATCCCCTCTGTGTAAATCCTCTTTTTTTATCAATATCAGTATCTTGTATGAACAATTCATGGAGTGAGCTGTCCTCGCGCCAGCCCCTGAAATAGGTCAGTTCCACCCCTTCTAATCCACAGATTTCAGACACTGTATTTGCAAAAACAGGCAGGTATTCCTGAATGTATTGTTTTCGAAGAATATCGAGTTTCTCTGACACTTCAGCCAGTTGAGAGGACCAGGTCGCAAGCTCCTGGGTTGTACTTCTTCCGGCTCGCAATAGCTCATTCCGCTGTCTCAGGCTACGGTTAGCCTCCTCCCAGAGACGGGTGAACCGCTGCGGAATTGATTCAGGACCAGCAGAATGTTCCACGTGAAACAATCCCCAGTTAAGGAAGCGTCTGCGTAAATCCGGCGCGCCCAGCAACAGATCAACCGTTTGAGGGCCAAGGACCAGCATCGGCAAAATTCGAGCCATTTCACTGCCGCGAAGCACCTTCTCTCCGTTGATCCTGAGATCACGATTACCTGTCCGGTCCCGGGTCATTCCCAACTCGTAATTACGCTGATCTCTCTGAAGACCGGCGCGAAGCAACAACTGATCCTGGTTTCTCTCTATGACCGGGTCTGCGGCAATATCACGGAATGATCTGCCCATGGACAGAAAATAGCAGGCCTCCAGCAGGCTGGTTTTGCCACTGCCATTCTGGCCGTAAATCAGGTTGAGTCCCCCGGAGGGACGGAATTCAATATCGGAAAGGTTCCGGAAGTGTTTGGCTATGAGCCAATTGAGGCTCATAGCTTCATAGGCATCACTACGTAAACTGCATCTTCGAGCTCAGGATCTTCGATCACAGCACTGCTGTTAGCGTCGTGTAGCGTCAGCCTGACTTTTTCGTTTTCAATAACGTTGAGAACATCCTGCAGATAACTCACGTTAAAGCCAACTTCCAGCGAATCGCCCTCATAATCCACGGAGACGGTTTCTTCCGCTTCTTCCTGTTCCGGATTGTTTGCGCTCAATTGAAGCTGGCCTGACGCCAGAGATACCCGAATACCACGAAACTTCTCGTTCGAGAGAATCGCTGTCCGACTGAGAGCCTGGCGCAGCTCATGCTTGTCAGCCAACACCAGCTTGTCACCACCCTTGGGAATAACCCTTTCATAGTCCGGGAACTTACCGTCAACCAGCTTTGTTGTCAGGGTAAACATGCTTGAAGAGGCACAGAGGTGTGTGCTGCCAATGGAGATAGACACGCTGTCTTCGAGTTCCTGAAGCAACCTTTGAAGCTCTATCACGCCCTTGCGCGGGACAATGACCTGCTTGCCCGCTGAATCCAGGTCGGCCTGTTCCAGGTCACTCATGGCCAGGCGATGACCGTCGGTAGCCACTGCCCTGACATGACCACCACCAAGCTCAATCAGCATGCCATTCAAAAAATAACGAACGTCCTGCTGTGCCATGGCGAAAGCCGTCTTATCGAGTAGTTTCTTGAACGCCTTGCTGTCGATTTCCGTAGACAGTTCCGGGCTGGATTGGTCAACAGACGGGAAATCAACTGCGGGAAGCGTCGACAGTGTCGAGCGGAACCTACCGGACCGAATCTCCAGGCGGTTCTCATGCAGTGCAAACTCAATATCTGCTTTTTCAGGGATTTCACGGCAGATATCAACCATTTTTCTCGCGGGTACCGTTACCTCGCCATTTTCTGTATTGGTGACTTCGACACGGCCGATGAGCTCAACCTCAAGATCCGTACCCGTCATTGACAGTTCATTGTCGTTTACCTGGAGCAAAAGGTTTGATAGCACAGGCAAGGTTTGACGCCTCTCCACGACTCCTGCAACCTGCTGTAATGGCTTAACGAGAGATTCACGATTGATAGAGAACTTCATATGTCTTTTCCGCTTACGCTACACCTGTATTATGAGGTATGTAAGTATTCACTTTCTTTCTTTGCTGCCTATATGACCATCGGGCTGATAACAAACAACGATTCAGGCTCGTCCAGGTCTTCCAGCAAGCAAGCCCCAGTCGGGTCACTCAGAGTGAGTCTTACCGTATACCCTTTCATGGCGCTCAGTGTTTCAATGAGATAACTGACATTAAAACCAATTTCCAGCGCGTCGCCGTCATAGTCAACGTTAAGTGTTTCTTCTGCTTCTTCCTGCTGGGGGTTATTGGCATGCAGGTCCAGCTTACCCGGTAACAGCATCAGACGGACGTTGCGATAAAGTTCGTTTGAAAGAATCGCGGTTCGAGACAGTGCTTCTTTTAACAACTGTCGATCTGCCAACACAACCTTGTCACCACCCTCGGGGATTGCTCGCGTGTAATCAGGATAGGTGGCATCGATCAACTTGGTAATCAAAGTGACATTGCCCCGCTCTACCTGCATGTGATTGGCCGTGAAATTCAGGGTAACAACTTCATCCTCATTGTCCCCCAGAATTCGACCCAGTTCCGAGACAGCCTTTCTCGGGATAATAAACTGGTGTTGGCCATGGTCTTCTTTCTCGACAAAACTCGTCGCCAGACGTTGACCATTGGTGGCAACAAAACGGATCCGTGAACCCTGCACATCCAGCAATACGCCGTTAAAGAAAAAGCGAACATCCTGCTGTGCCATTGCGAAACTTGTGCGTGCCAGCAATCGGCTTAGCTCACCCATCGACAATGAAACAGAAACATCATGATCACCAGGCTCGATATCGGGGAAGTCCGTTACCGGGAGTGTTGCAAGGTGAGAACTGAACCTGCCGCTGTCGACGGAAACCCGGTTGCCGTCCAGCTCAGCGCGCATATCCGCACCATCAGGCAGACTCTTACAGATATCCATCAGCTTGCGCGCCGGGACAGTGACTTCACCCGCTTCCCCGACCGTAACATCGGGAATGCGAACCGTCATCTCTACTTCCTGATCTGTGCCTGTAATGACAAGCTGGTCGTCTTCCAGAACAAGAAGGAGATTGGACAAAACTGGTGCAGTCTGGCGCCTTTCCACCACACCGCATGCGAGCTGCAACGGTTCGAGCAGCTTTTCCCTGTTGATCGTAAACTTCATGTAACCCCTGCGATAACTACCTATACCCGCAATACCAGCTCAGAATGACTGGAAACGCAGGTAACCGGGAATGTTCAGGCGGTCAGCAATCTCAGAAGATTGTTGTAGTCTTCCCTGATTTCCCGAGTGCTTTCGCGGAGTTCTTCGATCTTACGACAGGCATGAAGCACTGTTGTGTGATCGCGTCCGCCGAAGGCATCTCCAATTTCAGGGAGACTGTGATTGGTCAGCTCCTTCGCAAGCGCCATGGCTACCTGCCGAGGTCTGGCAATCGATCTGGTTCGCTTCTTGGAATGCAGATCGCCCACTCGGATCTTATAGTAATCCGCCGTGGTTTTCTGAATATTTTCGATGCCGATCTGTCGGTCCTGGATAGCAATCAGATCACGTAGCGACTCACGAACCTGTTCGATCGAAATGGGTCTGTCCGTAAACTTTGCATTGGCAATAACGCGTTTCAGTGCACCTTCAAGTTCTCGTACATTGGAACGAATCCGTTCTGCGATGAAAAAGGCTGCATCACTGGGGAGATCAACATGTTCGCTCTCTGCCTTCTTCATGAGGATCGCAACCCTGGTCTCCAGCTCAGGTGGTTCAACCGGCGCTGTCATACCCCAGACAAACCGGCTTTCCAGACGTTCCTCCAGTCCCTCGATTTCCTTGGGATATCGATCACAAGTCAACACAATCTGGCTGCCATCTTCCTGTAGCCTGTTGAACACGTGGAAGAACTCTTCCTGGGTTTTCATTCCTTTGGCCAGGAACTGGATATCGTCCATCAGCAGAACATCCACCGAGCGATAGTACTGGGTAAAGTCCGACATCGTGCCGTGCTCAATCGCCCTGACCATATCCTCCATAAACCGCTGGGAATACATATAGGCGACCTTCAAATTTGGGTGTCGATCGGCGATTGAATTGCCTACAGCGTGCATCAGGTGGGTTTTACCCAAACCCACACCACCGTACAAAAGCAACGGATTGTAAGAGGCACCACCTACATTTTCGGAAACCTGAAGTGCGGCTGCCCGGGCCAGCTGGTTGGATCTGCCCTCAACAAAGGAATCAAAAGTAAATTCCTTATTCAGATCGAGAAGGGGATAAAAGCGTTCGCGTGCAGCAAACGTATTATTGTTGGAGGAAGCCGCATCAGGGACCATGTTGCGCGCACTGCTGCCAATTTCAAGCTCTACCGTGGCAGAACTATCCTGCGCCAGAAGCTCCCGGATCCTTTCGAGGAACTGATCGTTTACCTGATCCTTGATATACCTGTTTGGTGCCAGAAGACGGACTGTCTGGTCATCGCCAGCTGCCTGCAAAGGTCGAATCCAGGTGTTAAATTGCTGCGAAGAAAGTTCATCTTCCAGACGATTAAGGCATTTTTGCCAGATTGTAGCCCCCACAGAACCCCCATACATGCTGTGTTTTTCTGTTTTTTGCTTGGATTCTCTCTGTGGAAGCCTTAACTTAGTGGCTGACAGAGTGGTAAATCGCGGCACTGACTGATCGTTGACCAGGAAAGGGATATTAACCCCATAGCGGACCACAAGCCAAGCTATTCACACAAAAAAGGTGACAAAAAACTATATATTTTTCAGTAGTTTATGGATAAATCCGGTGACTAAGCGGTGGTTAACCTGTGGATAACTTGTGGGTTAAACATACCCCTTAAAGGGTCTGTTAGCAGTGTGGACAATACGCTGATTTACCAGCCGTTTTTCCACAGGATAGCCAGTGATTGCAAAGAGCTTGCAAGTACAGTTTCACCACATATAAAGAGTTGAAAAAGCAAGGAAAATACCTGTTATTCACAGAAAACATTCACTTAATAGAAATAACATTAATAAATCATATATATATAAATATTCTTCTATTACAGGACTCTTCCAGGGAACAGGTCATCAAAACCCCGTCGCAGTTATCAGAGTTCATTGACCTTCCCTGCCTTCTTCATTAGAATCGCGCTCCTTTTTAACACCCAACCAATCTGGTTTACGACATGAAAAGAACTTTTCAACCCAGTGTTCTCAAGCGAAAAAGAACTCATGGCTTTCGTGCCAGAATGGCTACCAAAGCAGGCAGACTCGTATTGAAGCGTCGCCGCGCCAAGGGACGCAAGGAACTGACCGCGTAATCAACGCACAGTTTGTCCAGCTCAAGATTCCCTGTCAGCCACCGACTGGTCCGTTCTCACGAATTTGATACCGTGTTTAAGGAATGCGAGTTTCGTATAGGTAACTCCGCGCTCCTGTTTCTTGCAAAGCCTAATCATCAGGGCTTTAATCGCCTGGGCATGGTGGTGAGCAAAAAAAGTGTCCCGCTTGCAGTGCACAGGAATCGAATAAAAAGGCAGATCCGTGAAACCTTCAGGACAATACTGACGGATAATCCGGTCAGCCTCGATATCGTCGTGTTAACACGTGCAAAGGCCGGATCTGCTTCTGACCTGGGTTACATGCTGGCAAATTCCTTCGAGAACCTTTCAAATCAGGCTGCCGGCAAGACCTGACACTCGAACAAGAGACCATAGGAAGAAGTAAAAGGTGAAACGCATCCTGTTATTGTTAATCAGGACCTACCAGCTAACATTGTCTGGGTTGCTGGGTCCCCGATGCAGGTTTCATCCAACCTGCTCCGTTTATGCGGCAACAGCCATAGAGCAACATGGTGTTATCCGGGGTATCGCACTCTCCGGAAACCGACTTTGTAAGTGTCATCCGTTTCATCCTGGTGGCTACGATCCTGTGCCTGATCCCCAGGACAATGGTGCCCTGGAAAAAGGAAGTTAGATGGATTTTCAAAGAATTTTCATACTGCTGGGCCTTGCAGTAACAGCCTACATGCTGGTGCTGGCCTGGAACGAAGACTATGGTCAGGGCGCTACCGCACCAGCCACAGTTGACGAGAGCCCGGCGTTACCTGTTCCCCCGCTGGATGCAACGATCCCTGGCTCGGTACCCACAGTGCAGGACAGTACCGTGCCGGAGCTGGCGACCGGAGCGGTACCGATACCACAGACCGTGCCTAACACAGCGGCTGCTACACGACAGTTGATCACTGTAGAAACAGACGTTTTCAACATCCAGATTGATCCCCTCGGTGGCGACATTGTCAAAGTCTCTCTTCCAGATTTTCCCGCCAGCCTTGAAACACCAGATGTTCCGTTTGTACTCCTGGATCCCAGGAATGCCTATGTTGGTCAGAGCGGCCTAATTGGGCCTAACGGAACAGACAAAAAAGGCGTCCGACCACTTTTTCAGTCTGACCTGCAGAACTACGATATGGGCAGTCACTCAGAACTGAATGTTTCACTGAGTCACATTCAGAGTGACGGTACGAGCATCCGCAAGACCTATCGGTTCAAGCAGGGTGACTACCTGATTGGCCTGGAATACGAGGTCACCAACGCTGCGGAGACTCCCTGGGTAGGTGGTTTGTTTACCCAGATAAAAAGGGATGGCCAGGACCCTATCTCCCAATCCTCCAACCTGATGGGTATGCAGCCCTTTGTTGGCGGCGCCACGAGATCAGACCAGGAGTTTTACAAGAAGCTCGAATTTGAAGACCTTGAAGAAGAGCCATACAAGCTCACTCGACCGGAAGGCTACATGGCCATGGTCCAGCACTACTTTGTCAGTGCCTGGGTACCCCAGGGTGACAGTGAGGTCAGCTACCAGGCAAGAAAATTGCGTAACCAGGACGTTTACCTCTTCGGATTTACAACACCGGCAATTTCCATTCCACCCGGTGAAACCGGTGTTCTGGCTGCCAGCTTCTATTCAGGACCGAAGGACCAGTATCGCCTGCAGGAAATTGCGACGGGACTTGATCTGGTCGTCGATTACGGATTCCTGTGGTGGATGGCACAACCGCTTTTCTGGATGCTGACAGTTATTCACGGCATGGTAGGCAACTGGGGACTTGCGATCATCGGACTGACCATCATTGTGAAGATCCTGCTTTATCCGCTTTCAGCCGCAAGTTTCAGGTCGATGGCCAAGATGCGAAAACTGCAGCCGGAAATGATGCGATTGAAAGAGCGCTATGGCGATGACCAGCAGAAGTTCTCACAGGAAATGATGAACCTCTACAAGAAGGAAGGCGCCAATCCACTCGGGGGATGTTTCCCGATACTGCTGCAAATGCCGGTATTCCTTGCCCTCTACTGGACGCTGATGGAAAGTGTTGAACTGAGGCAGGCACCGTTTTTCCTCTGGATTGAAGACCTGTCGGCAATGGATCCTTTCTTCATCCTGCCGATCCTGATGGGGGTCAGTATGTATCTGACCCAGAGAATGCAGCCTGAACCGCCTGATCCTGTCCAGGCGCGCGTCTTCAAGTTCATGCCAATCATGTTCACTTTCTTTTTCCTTTGGTTCCCGTCCGGTCTGGTGCTCTATTGGCTGGTGAACAACATTTTGTCGATCATGCAGCAGTGGTATGTGACCAGGCAGATCGAGAAAGCCTCGGGTTAGTTTTGTCGGCCTATGAAAAGGATACGATTGCTGCCCGGGCAACCGCGCTCGGCAAGGGCGGCATCGGTATCATCAGAATTTCAGGGCCGGACGCAGGCAGAATTTCCAAGGCCCTGTCAGGCCGGATACCTGAGCCCAGGTATGCGACTTATACCCGCTTCAGTGACGACAGGGGTGACACCATCGATGAGGGGCTTCTGCTCTACTTCCCCGCTCCTGATTCGTTTACCGGAGAGGATGTTCTCGAAATCCAGGGACACGGCGGACCGGTTGTTCTCGATATGCTCCTTAACAGAGTCGTTGGTCTTGGTGCCAGACATGCAAGACCAGGCGAATTCAGCCAGCGGGCTTTCCTGAACGATAAACTCGACCTTGCGCAGGCAGAGGCTATTGCTGACCTTATTGAAAGCAGCACTGAGGCAGCTGCCAGGGGCGCCATTCGCTCGCTGCAAGGGGAATTTTCTGCCCTGGTGAATCAGTTACTCTCCCAGGTTATTGAACTGCGCGTTTATGTGGAAGCTGCAATTGATTTCCCTGAGGAAGAAATTGATTTCATATCCGACGAAAGTGTTAAGGGGCGGCTGGAAGAGATTCAGGGAACCCTGGCGTCAATACTTGAGCAGTCCCGTGAAGGTGCGCTGTTGACCGAGGGCGCCTCTATTGTCCTTACGGGTAAACCCAATGCGGGAAAATCCAGCCTGATGAATCTCCTGACTGGCAGGCAAACATCCATCGTCACTGATATACCCGGCACGACGCGCGATGTGATTGGGGAGGTGCTCCAGCTCGATGGCATCCCTCTGCGTATACTGGATACCGCAGGTATTCGTGAGAGCGCCGATCAGATAGAGGCAGAAGGGGTAAAACGCGCGATGGCGGCACAGGAGGAAGCAGACCTGGTCCTGCATCTGGTTGATGCAAGTCGGGATAGTGCCCCGGCGGATCCAGGATCCCGCGAAGTGATTGTGCTGAACAAGATAGACCTGGTTGATGACATCTCAAGGCTGCCAGCTGATCTGCCCCGGATTTCGGCCAGGACCGGTGAGGGAGTTGATCAACTCAAGGCAAAACTGAAACAGATGTTAGGTGTAGCTGAAACGGAAGGTGGTGGATTTTCTGCCAGGAGCCGGCACCTCAGCGCCTTGCGAGCGGCGCATGATGCCCTGGCGGATGGTTATCACGTGCTGACCGGGCAACAGGCCGGTGAGCTACTGGCGGAAGAGCTCAGAGCCTGCCAGAAACATCTCTCCGAGATTACCGGTGAGTTTTCGGCTGATGACCTGCTGGGCGAGATTTTCAGCAGTTTCTGTATTGGTAAGTAACCAGGAGCAGGTTATTCGACTTTAGGGGCATCATCCGTATACTTGCCCGTCCCCATTATGCCCATTTCTTTTGGCACACCGGTTTGGGTACAAACTATGAAGACACAGCAATTTGACGTCATTGTTGTCGGTGGAGGTCACGCCGGTACAGAAGCGGCTCTCGCAGCTGCCCGTAGTGGTGTGCGCACGTTACTGCTGACACAGAATATAGAAACCCTCGGTCAGATGTCCTGTAACCCTGCCATTGGCGGGATTGGGAAAAGCCATCTTGTGAAGGAAGTAGATGCCCTGGGTGGCGCTATGGCGCTGGCTGCTGACCGTGCCGGAATACACTGGCGGACACTCAACTCCCGAAAAGGACCCGCAGTTCGGGCCACCCGGGCACAGGCGGACCGCGCCCTCTACAAGGCGGCCATTCGGGAGATACTGGAAAACCAGCCCGGCTTGTCCATATTCCAGCAATCTGTTGAAGACCTTCATGTAGAAGGCGACCGCGTCACTGGTGTTGTCACCAGTATGGGTCTCAGTTTCCATGCGCCAGCAGTAGTGTTGACGGTGGGTACCTTCCTGGGTGGCCTGATTCATGTTGGCATGGATAAACAGTCCGGTGGTCGAGCCGGCGATGCCCCATCCAACGCCCTGGCTGCACGTTTGCGTGAAATGCCTTTTACCGTGGATCGACTGAAAACCGGTACGCCGCCGCGTATTGATGGTAATACTGTGGATTTCAGCGATCTGGAAGAACAACCCGGTGAAACGCCGAGACCGGTGATGTCCCATCTCTCGACGCCGGAGGTTCATCCCGCCCAGGTGTCGTGTTTCATCACCCACACGAACGAACAAACACACGACATTATTCGTGGCGGCCTCGATCGATCTCCCCTTTACGCTGGTGAGATAGAAGGTATTGGGCCCAGGTACTGTCCGTCTATCGAAGACAAGATCGTACGTTTTGCTGACAAGCACTCCCACCAGATATTCATTGAGCCTGAAGGCCTTGGTACAAATGAGCTTTACCCTAACGGTATCAGCACCAGCCTGCCTTATGACGTGCAAATGGAGCTGGTGCGTTCCATCAAGGGTTTCGAGAACGCCCATATCACCAGACCCGGGTATGCCATCGAGTATGACTTTTTTGAACCGAGGGAATTGCATCCCAGCCTGGAAACCAGGCATG
Organism: Pseudomonadales bacterium; assembly: GCA_016779585.1. Lineage (GTDB taxonomy): Bacteria > Pseudomonadota > Gammaproteobacteria > Pseudomonadales > Azotimanducaceae > UBA9659. The sequence goes on along the minus strand of JADHNI010000022.1, from coordinate 10,266 downwards.
TCCAGGGGCTTTATTTTGCTGGCCAGATCAACGGCACTACGGGCTACGAGGAAGCTGCAGCACAGGGACTGATCGCTGGTATTAATGCCGCAAGACAGGTTCAGGAAAAAGACCCCTGGTCGCCCAAACGAAGTGAAGCCTATATCGGTGTGTTGATCGATGACCTCATTACCATGGGTACAAAAGAGCCTTACAGAATGTTCACCTCTCGCGCTGAATACCGGCTCATACTGCGGCAGGACAATGCCGACAGAAGACTCACCGAGATCGGACGGGAAATGGGTCTCGTTGATGATTTTCGCTGGGCGACGTTTGTTGAAAAACAGGAACAGATCGAGGCTTTAACCAGTTCTATGAAGGCGCGGCACGTTCAACCAGGTAACGAACAGATAGAGGCGCATCTCGGCAAGGCCTTGCAACGGGAGTATTCGCTCTTTGATCTTGCTAAACGACCGGAGGCGACAGTGATGGGATTACTTGCAGCTGCTGGTGAATCGCTCTATCCCCAATCGGTGCTGGAACAGGTCGAGATAGACAGCAAATACCAGGGTTATATTGCAAGACAGCAGGAAGAGATTGAACGAATCCAGGCACAGCAGGGGTACCCCTTACCAGCAGATCTGGATTATGGCGAAATCCATGGTCTTTCCAATGAGGTTGTGCAGAAGCTGAGTGACGTTCGTCCAGCAACACTGGGTCAGGCGTCCAGAATCTCAGGTGTTACACCGGCAGCTGTGTCCCTGCTCTTGATCCACCTGAAAAAGCACACGCCCCCGGCTCGACAAAGCGCCTAGATGTCCCTGGTCGAACAGATAACGATCGGGCTGGATGATCTGGGCCTGGGTGATCATGCTGATAAGGCAGAACCATTGGCACACTACCTGGAGCTGATAGCCAGGTGGAATCGAGTGACCAACCTGACCGCGATCAGGAAACCGGAGGACATGGTTTCCCTGCACCTTCTTGATTCATTATCTGTCAGCCCTCACGTGAATGGCACCAGGATACTGGACGTAGGATCCGGCGCTGGCCTGCCGGGTATACCGCTGGCGCTGTTCCAGCCAGACAAAGCATTTATACTGCTCGACTCCAACGGAAAAAAAACCCGCTTTATGACTCAGGCTGCTATTGAGCTTGGGCTCGGCAACGTCACTGTGTTGCAGCAACGAATTGAAGATTGCACAGAGCCATTTGATCAGGTGATCAGTCGCGCATTTGCGTCGCTGGATGACTTCGTCTCGTTGTGTATGCCCAGAGTCAAAATCGGTGGCAGTCTGCTTGCGATGAAAGGACCATCTGAAGTTGATCAGGCAGACAGGATTCCCGCGGCCTGTGTTCATGAGCTGCAGGTGCCAGGACTGGATAGAGCGCGCTATCTGGTTGTGGTAACCCGGTCAGAAGGTGTCAACTCATGACAGTCGTTTTTGGCATTGCCAACCAGAAAGGCGGCGTCGGTAAAACCACTACCAGTGTCAATCTGGCAGCTTCGCTCGCCAAGATGAATCGACGGGTTTTACTAATTGACCTTGATCCCCAGGGTAACGCCACCATGGGCAGTGGTATCGATAAACATGATCTGGATGTGTCGGTATACGATGTGCTGGTGGGTGATTCAGATGCCGCAGGCGCTATCGTCAGCGCGGAAGCGGCGGGTTATGACCTCCTTGGCGCGAATTCAGACCTGACCGGTGCTGAGATTGAACTCACTGAAATGGAACGGCGCGAGTACAGGCTCCGTGATGCGCTGATCAGTGTTCGCGTCCGTTATGACTATATTATTATCGACTGCCCACCGGCTCTTGGCCTGCTGACGTTAAATGGCCTGGTAGCCTCCGATGGCGTAATTATCCCGATGCAATGTGAGTACTATGCGCTCGAGGGTTTGACCGCGTTGATGGATACCATCGAACGTGTATCGGCGGCGCTGAATCCCAAATTGAAGATAGAAGGGTTGATCAGAACCATGTACGACCCGCGCAACAGCCTGAGTCGTGATGTATCCTTGCAGCTGCTCGATCACTTTGGCGACGCGGTCTATCGCACGGTAGTGCCCAGGAATGTGCGTTTGGCTGAAGCGCCAAGTTATGGAGTCCCGATAATCTTCTACGACAAATACTCGCGCGGCGCAAAAGCATATCTCGCGCTGGCGGGTGAGGTTCTTAACCGGCATGAAACTCGACATGGAAATGACTAGATGGTAGGCAAAAAAAGGCTGGGCCGGGGCCTGGATGCGCTGCTTCCAAAAGAAAAAGCGAAAACAGAACCCAAATCTGGAGGAGAAAACCGCGGCAATCTCGATGAAGTGCCCATCGAATGGATCAGACCCGGTAAATACCAGCCCAGAACCCATTTCTCAGACGAATCCATAGAAGAGCTGGCGGAATCGATCAAGGCCCAGGGTTTGATGCAACCCATTGTGCTGCGTGCCCTTGATTCCAATCAATACGAGATTATTGCCGGTGAGCGTCGCTGGAGAGCCGCCCAGCGTGCCGGCATGGAAAAAATTCCAGCGGTTATCCGTCAGGTTGATGATGAGTCAGCGCTGGCGATGTCACTGATTGAAAACATTCAGCGCGAAGACCTGAACCCCCTTGAAGAGGCAACGGCACTGCAGCGGCTGATCGACGATTTTCAGTTTACGCACCAGGAAGTTGCACAGGCGATAGGAAAATCGCGCAGTGCCGTCACCAATACCCTTCGCCTGAATCACCTGGCTGAACCGGCAGCTGAGATGCTGGTACGCGGTGATCTGGAAATGGGCCATGCCCGTGCGTTGCTGACTCTGGAGCAGGATGACCAGGCGGAGGTGGCGAGGAGCATCGTCGCTAAAGGGCTGAACGTTCGGCAAACTGAAGCGCTGGTTCGAAATTTTGGTAAACATGGCACAAAAAGCTCCGGGAGCCAGGCTGTGGACCCGGATACCCGCAGGCTGGAGGAGAATCTTGGTCAGCAGATCGGTCAACCCGTGCAGATCAGGCACTCGAAGAAAGGCAACGGCAAGCTGGTTATCAGCTACAGCTCCCTGGAAGAGTTGAGTGGAATTCTGGGTCGAATGGGCTACGAGGAATATTGAATCTTCCGCACCGCATCAATTCGTGAAAACCTTGTAAACATGCGATTAAAACGGAGCTATGCTCTGTTGCCCCTGACAACTTGAATCTATATACTGCGCGCCCGTAACGAACCGGGGTTTTGGGCAAAAAAGTGGCGCTCGATCTGACGACTATCAAGCGCTCACCGTTGTTCAAAATTCTACAAGCACAGTTCTTTGCGACACTTGTTCTGTCAGCCTGTTGTCTGATTTTTGACTTTTTGGTCAGGGACACGGCAGCCGCCCTGTCGGCGCTGGTTGCCGGAGGCGTTTGTCTGCTGCCAGGGGTTTATGTTCTGGCGGTAAGTACCCGGCAGGTACCAGACGGAGATACAGGCTTCGGTATGGCCCTCAGGGCAGAAGTGGGGCGTTTGTTGTTAAGTGGCGCAGGTTTTGCGCTGGTGTTTGTGTTCGTCTCGCCACTGAATGTCGCGGTGTTTTTTGGCGTTTTAACCTTTTTGTTGGGATTAAACGCCTATATACCGGCAAGAGAAGCACAACGCCGCAGGCGAAGACATTGAGTGGCGCGAGAAACTAGTACCTGTGGGGTAATTGAATTCCGTTTCCCAGGTTCTAGAGTTGAAGTTGGCTCCGAGATCGTTAAATCCGGGGCTGTAAGAGAAAATTGGTAACAGCGTATTTGAAGGGCGCTTCAGGACTCAATACAGAATATGGCAGCCAGCTACGAGACTTCAGCTGAGTACATCTCACACCACCTGACTAACCTTACTTACGGCAGATTCCCGGATGGTTCCTGGGGTTTTGCCAAGTCCCAGGAAGAAATTACTTCCATGGGCTTTATGTCGATTAACGTAGATACCATGTTCTGGTCCGTTCTGCTCGGCTTTGTTTTTCTGGGAATCTTCATGACAGCCGCCAGGCGCGCGTCCACCGACGTACCCGGTGGATTACAGAATTTTTGTGAAATGCTGGTCGAATTCGTGGAAGACAGCATCCTGCAGGTGTTCGGGAGCCGGCCAAACCCTGTTATAGGACCCCTTTCACTGACCGTGCTGGTCTGGGTTTTCCTGATGAACCTCATGGACCTGGTGCCGATTGATGTCATCCCCCACGCGGCAGCACTGCTCGGAATTCCCTATTTTAAGATCGTCCCGACAACAGATTTGAACGCTACGCTCGGTTTATCCGGTGGTGTCTTCATCCTTGTGATTTACTACAACCTGAAGATAAAAGGTCCGCTGACGTTTGGTGCAGGGCTTTTTACACACCCGATTCCCCACTGGAGCATGTACTGGTTCAACTTCATCCTCGAATTTGTCGATATGATTGCGAAACCGATTTCTCATGGCCTGCGACTGTTCGGCAACTTGTACGCGGGTGAGATGATTTTTATCCTGATCGCTCTACTGCCATTTTACCTGCAGTGGCTGCTTTCACTGCCCTGGGCGATCTTTCACATTTTAATTATAGCCTTGCAGGCGTTTGTATTCATGATCCTGACGATTGTGTACCTGACGCAGGCTCATGCGGTTGACGAGCATTAAGCAATAAACCTGATCGAATGATCATTACTAACTTTTCTGAACTGGGAGTAACCTAAATGGAAATGGCACAAACTCTTATTTACCTCGCTGGCGCCCTGCTGATGGGTCTTGGCGCAATCGGCAGTAGTTTGGGCATCGGTATGCTGGGCGGCAAATACCTCGAAGGTGTTGCACGACAGCCAGAACTTCAGCCGCTTCTCATGACTCAGCTCTTCATCTCGCTGGCGCTGGTTGACGCGCTGCCGATTGTTGCAGTTGGTATCTCTCTTTACATGATTTTCGCGCTGTAAGTTAACCGCTAAAGCGCAACTATCATTTAAAAGCCGAGAGGTAGAACGTGAACATCAATTTGACCATTTTTGGCCAGCTGATTGCCTTCACCATGTTCGTGCTGTTCTGCATGAAATATGTCTGGCCGCCACTGACCACAGCCATGCGTGAAAGGCAGAAGCGGATTTCTGATGGTCTGGACAATGCCGCGGCTGCGGAACAACAGCTTGAACAGGCAAATGAGGCAGCTGGTAAAGAGCTTGAAGAGGCCAAAGCACAGGCCGCGGAACTCATCGCCCAGGCTCGAAGTCGAGCCAACCAGATCGTTGAAGATGCCAAAGTCCAGGCCAATGAAGAAGCGAACCGAATCCGCGAAGGGGCCCAGGACGATATTGATCAGGAGATCAATCGTGCACGTGAGCAACTCCGGGAGCGCGTCGGTGAACTGGCTGTGGAGGGTGCAGAAAAAATCCTGCAGTCATCCATTGATCGCAGTGCTCATGAAGAGATGCTGAACAAACTGGCGGCAGGCCTCTAAACATGGCAGAAGCAGAATTCACCACAGTCGCTCGACCCTACGCCCGTGCGGCATTCTCATGTGCTCTGGACGACGATGGCGGTTTGAACACCTGGTCTCGTATGCTCGCCATGCTTAAGGCAGCCATTCAGGAACCCAGTGTCCGCATGCTCCTGGAGGATCCACTGCTGACAACCGAGCAGCAGAAGACCATCGTGACCGACCTCATGGGAGATGACCTCTCTGTGAAAGGCACAAACTTTGTGGATGTGCTTGCGCAAAATGATCGACTGGAGCTGATTCCTGCAGTCTGCGACATGTTTGAGCAGTTGAAAGCAAATTACGAGAAAACCATTGAAGTTGAAGTGCATAGCGCCTTCGACGTGTCCGACGCTGAAAAGGACAAGTTGCAGGAAGCGCTTAAGCGAAAGCTTCAGCGGGACGTCAGTATTCATACCACAGTGGATGAATCATTGATCGGTGGTGTGCTGATCAGAGCCGATGACATGGTCATTGATGATTCTGTTCGTGGTCGTTTAGGCCGACTGTCCCAGTTACTGAACTAGTTATTTTTGAATCTGGAATTATCGATTCCCTTAGAGGAAAGAGGAAATGGAACAACTGAATCCTTCCGAAATTAGCGAGATTATCAAGCAGCGAATTGAAAAGCTGGATGTCTCTTCAGAAGCCCGAAATGAAGGCACGATCGTCAGTGTATCTGACGGTATTGTGCGTATCCACGGTCTGGCAGATGTTCAGAACGGTGAGATGATTGAATTCCCTGACAACCTGTTTGGTTTCGCACTGAACCTCGAGCGTGACTCGGTTGGTGCTGTTGTTCTGGGTGATTACAAGTCTCTGCGTGAGGGTCAGACGGCTCGTTGTACCGGACGAATTCTAGAAGTGCCCACCGGACCTGAACTCCTGGGTCGGGTTGTTGACGCACTCGGAAATCCCATTGACGGAAAAGGCCCCATCAACGCCACCACCAGTTCGCCGGTGGAAAAAGTTGCTCCCGGCGTTATCGCCAGACAGCACGTTGATCAGCCCGTCCAGACTGGCCTTAAGTGTATCGATTCCATGATCCCGGTAGGTCGGGGCCAGCGGGAATTGATTATTGGTGACCGCCAGACAGGTAAGACGGCAATCGCCATCGATGCCATCATTAACCAGGCGGCTTCCGGCATTAAGTGTATTTACGTCGCTATTGGCCAGAAGAACTCCTCGGTAGCGAACGTCGTTCGCACACTTGAGGAGCATGGTGCGATGGAAAACACCATTATTGTTAACGCCAGCGCGTCAGACCCTGCACCGATGCAGTACATCTCTGCTTATTCCGGTTGTGCCATGGGTGAATACTTCCGCGACCGCGGAGAAGATGCACTGATCATCTATGATGACCTGACCAAGCAGGCGTGGGCCTATCGCCAGGTATCTCTGCTTCTGCGTCGCCCGCCAGGTCGGGAAGCTTATCCAGGTGATGTTTTCTATCTCCACTCTCGTCTGCTTGAACGTGCGGCAAGAGTTAACGTCGAATATGTTGAAAACTTCACAAAGGGTGAAGTCAAAGGAAAGACTGGTTCTCTGACGGCATTGCCGATCATCGAAACCCAGGCTGGTGACGTATCTGCCTTTGTACCCACCAACGTAATTTCCATCACCGACGGTCAGATCTTCCTTGAAACAGACAAGTTCAACGCCGGTGAGCGACCTGCTATGAACCCCGGTATTTCGGTGTCCCGCGTAGGTGGTGATGCCCAGGTGAAGTTCATGTCCAAGATCTCGGGCGGTATCAAGCTTGCGCTTGCCCAGTATCGTGAACTGGCGGCATTCTCCCAGTTTGCGTCAGATCTGGATGAAGCGACCCGACGTCAGCTTGAGCATGGTGAACGCATTAATGAGCTGATGAAGCAGAAACAATATGCGCCAATGACTGTCGCCGAGATGGGTATCGTACTGTTTGCTGCCAACGAGGGTTACCTTGAAGACGTTGAAGTTAACAAGGTGCTTGATTTTGAGGCAGCGCTGGTTGCTTACATGAATTCCGAGCACTCTGAATTCATGGAAGAAGTGAACCGTGAAGGTAAATACTCTGATGAAGTCATTGATCGAATGCGCGGTGCACTCGAAACCTTCAAGTCCACCCAGACCTGGTAAACGATCATGGCAAACGCCAAAGAACTAAGAAAACAGATCGGCAGTATCAAGAATACACAAAAGATCACCAGCGCCATGGAGATGGTTGCTGCCAGTAAGATGCGTAAAGCCCAGGACCGGATGTCTAAAGGGCGTCCGTATTCTGATCAGATCCGTGCCGTGATTGGTCATGTTGCCAATGCCAACCCGGAGTATCGCCATCCCTTTATGTTGGAGCGTGATGTCAAAAGAGTTGGCTACATTGTCGTGACGACTGACAAAGGACTTTGTGGTGGTCTGAACGTCAACCTGCTGAAAGCAGTGGTTAACGATATCAGGCAGAAGGTAGAGGCCGGTATTGAATACGATTTGTGTCTTATCGGTAACAAGGGTGCGCAGTTCTTCCGAAGTTATGGTGGTAATGTCGTGGCGGCCAACAGCCACGTCAGCGAAACGCCGGTGATGACGGATCTCATTGGAAGTATCAAGGTCATTTTGGATTCCTTCGATGAAGGTCATGTCGACAAGATCTACCTGGCGAATAATGTTTTTGTTAACACCATGACGCAGACGCCAACCATTCGGCAGCTTGTGCCCCTGGATGGGTCCGAGACCGAAGAGCAGAAGCATCCCTGGGACTACATTTACGAACCGGAAGCAAGGGACCTGATCGAAGGTCTGTTGACTCGCTACATTGAGTCACAGGTGTATCAGGCTGTTGTCGAAAACGTGGCCTGCGAACAGGCGGCGAAAATGATCGCCATGAAAAACGCGACTGAAAATGCGGGTGACCTGATTGATGAACTTGAGTTGGTCATGAACAACGCACGTCAGGCAGCGATTACACAGGAATTGTCAGAAATTGTTGGAGGTGCAGCCGCAGTATAAGGCGCACCGGAAACCCTGAGCGAGCGTCAGCGAGTCGAAGGGTCTCCTTAAAAGTATTGAATACATAGTAATAATTACTAGATAGAGGATTAAGTCATGGGTAGCGGAAAAATCGTATCGGTCATTGGTGCGGTCATTGACGTAGAGTTTTCCCGGGATGATGTGCCCCGCATATACGACGCCCTAAAAATTGATGACAGTGGTTTGACGCTGGAAGTTCAACAGCAGCTGGGCGACGGGGTTGTTCGCACCATTGCGATGGGTTCATCTGAAGGTGTAGCACGTGGGTTGTCGGTCTCCAATACCAACGCGCCAATTTCTGTTCCGGTTGGTGAAGCAACGCTCGGCAGAATTATGGATGTGCTCGGTGAACCCATCGATGAAGCAGGTCCCATTAATGAAACCGAACGAATGCCTATTCACCGGGAACCACCTGCTTTTGACGAACAGGCTGGTGGCCGGGATTTGCTGGAAACCGGCGTGAAGGTTATTGACCTGATCTGTCCGTTTGCAAAGGGCGGTAAAGTTGGTCTGTTTGGTGGTGCTGGTGTCGGTAAGACCGTGACCATGCTGGAGCTCATTAACAACATTGCGAAAGAACACTCCGGCTTGTCGGTATTCGCCGGTGTTGGAGAGCGGACCCGTGAAGGTAACGACTTCTATCATGAGATGCAGGAAGCCGGTGTACTGGACAAGATTTCCATGGTGTTTGGCCAGATGAACGAACCACCCGGAAACAGGCTCCGTGTTGCACTCTCTGGTCTGACCATGGCGGAGAAGTTTCGTGACGAGGGTAAAGACGTACTTCTGTTCGTCGATAACATCTACCGTTACACGCTGGCGGGTACAGAAGTATCGGCACTGCTCGGCCGTATGCCATCAGCGGTAGGTTATCAGCCTACTCTGGCAGAAGAGATGGGCGTTTTGCAGGAGCGTATTACCACGACCAAAAACGGGTCGATTACCTCTGTTCAGGCGGTTTATGTTCCTGCTGATGACCTCACTGACCCGTCGCCGGCAACGACCTTCGCTCACCTTGATTCCACGGTAACCCTGTCCCGTGATATTGCGGCCCTCGGTATTTACCCTGCGGTTGACCCGCTCGATTCGACGTCCCGCCAGCTTGACCCGCTGGTTGTTGGTGAAGAGCACTATGATGTGGCCCAGCGGGTACAGGGAATTCTTCAGCGATATAAGGAACTGAAAGACATTATTGCGATTCTTGGTATGGATGAACTGTCCGAAGAGGACAAGCTCACCGTTTACCGCGCTCGTAAGATCAGCCAGTTCTTCTCACAGCCGATGCACGTTGCAGAGGTATTTACCGGCCAGCCTGGTGTATATGTTCCGCTTGCAGACACGATCCGGAGCTTCAAGGGCATCCTTGACGGTGAATACGACGACCTGCCGGAGGCTGCATTCAGCATGGTAGGCAGCATCGAGCAGGCTGTTGAAAAGGCGAAAACCCTCTAAGGTAATCAAATGGCTTCTACCGTATTCTGCAGCATCGTCAGCGCCGAGGAAGAAATCTTCTCCGGACAGATTGAAATGCTTATTGCCAGCGGCACCCTGGGTGAACTGGGTATTGTGCCGGGACACACGCCTCTTCTGACAGGTGTGAAACCAGGTCCTGTCCGCCTGATACTTGAAGGTGGTGAAGAGGAAATTTTCTTTGCCTCGGGTGGCTTCCTGGAAGTGCAGCCAACGTCGATCACCATTCTGGCTGATATGGCTCTTCGTGCTGATGACCTCGATGAGGCGGCGGCCGTTGAGGCGCAGAAGAAGGCGGAACAGGAACTGTCTGACCAGAAAGCCGATATCGACTTTGCTCGTGTTGCGGCAGACCTGCAGGAGCAGGC
>JADHNI010000021.1 GCA_016779585.1 Pseudomonadales bacterium | reverse complement strand
ATGCAATATTCGAATACATAGAGTTGTTCTACAACCCAAAACGTCGTCATACTCACAACAATCGAGTAGCGCCAACGGTCTATGAGCAGCGTTACTTTATGAAGAATGGAAGTGTCTAGGAAACCTAGGCCGTATCAAGGTGACCCTGGGCAGGTTATTATGTTGGAAGACTCCATGACGTCGATCGGCGTTGCCGGTGTCCAGATGGCTGCCGTTTCCAAACGTCCGCAGGGTCACTTCATTATTCATGTGGATGGCGGCAAGGACCGGAACAAGACCCCTGTGGTCAACGGTGAGCCGATTGGTTTCAAGTCCAAGAAACTGGAGGTTGGTGACCTGATTGAGGTGGCGGACCTGCAGTTCGAGTACTGTATAGACTGATTGGTTTGCCGGCCACAGGTTACAATTGAGTTACAAATCAAGCACCAGAGTGTGACGCAGTACTCATATTCTTTTACCACTTATCGGATAAAATGGAAAATGATCAAAGGGTTTCGTGCCTTCTTCATTTTTATTGGTACGCGATCAATTTTTTCCATGGGATGAAAGCATAGAGTTAGCCGACAAACGGCAATGCGTACGGTACCATCTGCTCTACAATCCCACGGAGTTAATGTAGCTTAAATTGGAGTCAACTATGAATATGATGCAATTGGGCCTGAGTCTTCTTATCAGTATGGTCCTGACCGCGTTCAGCGGTGAAATCCTGGCGAAGAAACCGCCAGTTGCGAAACTGGTGCAGATTGAAGGCACGGTTGAATATAGTCGCGATGGCGAGAAGTGGTTGCCAGTCAGACGTACGAAATACCTTTTCTCGGGAACCCATATCCGCACCGGTGATGATGGCAGCGGTAAGCTCATTAATCAGACGACTGGTAAATCTCAGGATCTTGGTAAAGGCACTGAAATTCAAATCGATGAAGGCAATGTGGTTGTTATAGCGGGTAGCCTCTCAGAGCCCGAGGACGAAGAGACCAGCCTCTTTCAAAGTGTGACCAACAAGTTTGCCAAAGCTCAGCGTTATACAACGGTTCGTCGAAGCGTTGATAAAGGCGGTGACGATACTTGCGACAATAAGGTTCGAACCATCCGCGAGCTCACAGTTTCCCCGAGCCACTCTGATCTTGTATGGCGCAACGCTTGTCCGGAGTATTCCTACAAGCTGGTCATCAATGATACTAAGGAGATCGTAGTGCCAGCGCAATCAACGTCTGAAATGATTCGCTATAGCGTCTCTGACATGGAACCAGGCGAATACAGTTATCGTGTTGAAGTCATGGATGTTGATGGAACGGTATACATCCCCAGAAGTGACAGCACTTTCACGCTCCTGACCGCTGAGGAAGAGAAGTCGATTCTGGCCGAACTTGAGAAGGTTAGCGATGATATCTTCCTTGAGACAACCGTGCTTGAAGATAACGGTCTTTATGTTGCGGCGATGGACGCTTACCGGAGCTACTTCCAGGAATATCCTGACGAGAACGATATGCGCCCTATGTTGATCCAGTCTTATCAGGATCTTAAGCTCAGCAACCTGAGAGAAAGTGAAGCGAGACTCTACAACGCTGCACTTGAAGAAGAGTAATAGCGTCGACTTTTCAAGACGTCAAAAAGTCTCTGTAAAAGCCCACAAGTATTTTATAAGATCCTTGTGGGCTTCTTTTTTGTGATGTCGGCTTTATGGGAATAAACCAGAAACGTTATGACCTGATCGCCGTAGTTTTCTTGTTCCTCATGGCGATGATTCTTGAGTACCGCGAAGCCTTTTCGCTGCTTGAAGATGAAACCCTGTCGTTCCGTCAGATTCTGAGAATTCATTACGCCGATGAATATCTGACTAGCCCCTCCGAAGAAGTCATTGTTGTATACACAGATGAAGCCTTCTACGAAGAATATGACAAGTATCCCCTAACCCGTGTAGATCTTGCGACGCTTATATCCCGCCTGAGTGACATGGGTGTGGCGGTGATTGGCGTGGACATGTTGCTGGACTTCAACAGTGCCTATGGTGAGGACCCGGTGCTTGAGGAGGCTCTTGAGAACGCCGGGAATGTATTGATGGTTTCCCAGGCGCAAATCAGTGATGAAGATGAATTCCTGGGTCTGAATACGGCAATTGACCGTTTCGAAGCGGTGACGAATCACGGATATTCCAATATCAGTTCTTCCAGCACAATCTCCGAAAGCATTACCCGATTGCGCATTTACGAGCAGATCGCTCAGGAGATAGATGAGTGGCCATTTGCGGTTGAAACGGTTTCCATGTACCTGGGTGAAGAACCCGAACTTTCAGATAACACGCTCAGGATTGGTCCCGATATTGAAGTGGCCCTAGACCAGTTCAACCAGATGTACATTGACTATCCGCTGTTGCCGGGTTCCGGTTCGAATACGTTGCGCCATCATGAAGTATCCGGTATTTCTGCAGCAGACGTTCTGTTTGCTGAAGATGAGTATGAGCTGGAGGAACTGTCCTACATTTTCGAAGGAACGATTGTCCTTATCGGTGAAGTCGCTGAAGTGGCGCACGATGAGTTCGAAACACCTGTGGGTAATGTTTATGGAGTTTCTGTTATCGCTAACACCATCGACACAATCCTAAAAAGCGGGCCATTGAAACCAGCCTCTCTGATGCTAGAGCTAATTGTTGGATTTTTGCTCCTGGCTGTTTTTCTCGCGACCAGGAAGATTCAGAATCCGTTACCTCGAAATGCCGTGAGCGCTGGTGTATTGATTGCCTATGTGGTCCTGAGCACGCTGCTTTATGTCAGTCATGGTCTGGTTCTCTCGATGATCTACATGATCATAGCGATGATCCTCTCGATTATCGTGATTAACGCAAGATTTTATGCCTCGGAGATGGGGCAGAAAACGATGATTCGTGACATGTTTGGGCAGTACCTTTCACCAAAAGTTGTAGAAGATCTGGTGGATGATCCGACGAAGCTGAGTCTCGGAGGAGAAGAGCGGGAAATGACCGCATTTTTTTCTGACGTTGCCGGTTTTTCCACGATCTCAGAAAATTTGACGCCTTCTGAGCTGGTCCATGTGCTCAATGATTACCTTACAGAGATGTGTAATATCATCATCGGCTTGGAGGGAACCGTCGACAAGTTTGAAGGTGATGCGATTATCGCTTTCTGGGGTGCGCCGACGGTCCAACCAGAACATGCGAGATTAGCCTGTTTTGCCAGCATCGATATGAACGATCGGCTTGTCGAGCTGCGAGACAAATGGGTTGCGGAGGGTATACCGCAGCTTAAGGTTCGTATGGGGTTAAATTCCGGACCGATGGTCGTGGGTAATATGGGGTCGCTTCAACGTATGAACTACACCATTATGGGTGATGCGGTGAACTTGGCAGCCCGTCTTGAGGGGGCGAACAAGGCATTTGGCTCTCGGATGATGATATCTGAATCTACCTACAGGGCTTGTGAATCTGAGATTGACGCCAGGGAACTGGATACGATTCGAGTTGTCGGTAAGAGCGAGCCCGTAACAGTTTACGAGCTCTTGAATCGAAAGAACCAGACGGCAGGAAATATCGCAGATCTTGCCGAACAGTATGCTCGCGGGCTTGCAGCGTATCGAGATATGGATTTCTCCGGAGCGAAGGACATCTTTGAAAGATGTCTGGAGATTGTGCCTGGAGATGGGCCTGCTGAAACATTTGTCCAAAGATGTCAGGCATTCATCGAAAACCCACCCGGTAATGAATGGGATCGCGTGTTTACACTGACAGAGAAAGGCTGATCGGCAAAGGTTGATAGAACCCTGATGAGTGTACAGACCCGCATAGAGGAAAAGCTCGGTAACAACCTTGACCTCAAGCACCTGGAAGTTATCAACGAAAGTGGTGGTCACAATGTTCCGCCCGGGTCTGAGTCCCACTTCAAGGTGGTGCTTGTCAGTGAGCTGTTTGATGGTGAGCGCCCGGTGGCGAGACATCGGCGGGTCAACCAGATTCTCAAGGAAGAGCTGGCAAATGACATTCATGCGCTGGCTATTCATACCTATACCGAGGATGAGTGGCGCGACAAACATGGTGAAGCGCCTCTTTCACCACCCTGTCTTGGTGGAGAGTGAGCAAACCCCTCTACATCACCGGCACTGAAGTCAGGCAGCTGCAAACCGAAACACCCGGGCGTACCGCAGTTTATCTCTACCAGTTGGCTCGTTTCGATGAGGTGATCCAGGTGCGCGTCCTACGGAAGCGACGCAAGACAATCGCGATTTACGTCGAGAAAGATGAGACCCCGGAACTGCGAGTGCCGCTGAACTGCCCATGGCCGGAAATTCATCATTTCCTGGCTGACAAATTTGAGTGGATGATCAGGGCGCGCAATGAGCTCGCCGCCAGGAAATCAGCGCCAAAAAACCGCTACGAGCCTGGTGGTGAGATCAGCTACCTGGGGAAACGCTACAGGCTGACGATCGTGAAAAGCCGCATGGCTGTGGTGGAACCGGAAGGTGAACAAATCTACCTGTCCTGTGCCCATCCCGGGCGCCCGGAGGTTGTGGAAAAGCATGTCCTCAACTGGTATCGGCGTGAAGCTGAGCGATTGTTCAGCCAGCGGATTGCTCTGCTGAATGAGCGATTTTTGGACAATATAAATCCAGGCAGGCTCAGCATTCGTAAAATGAAGGCAAGGTGGGGAAGCTGTTCAACGAAAGGAGACATCTGCCTGAACCTGCACCTGATAAAGGCGGGTTTGCCGCAGATAGACTTCGTCATAGCACATGAGCTTTGTCATCTCAGGCATTTTGCCCACAATGACAGGTTTTATCGTCTGCTGGATGACATCATGCCGGACTGGCGGGAACAGGAAGTCCTGCTGGGGCAGGCTGCCTAGGTCTGAGGAGCTTTAGAGCAGGCTTTCAAGCACAGGGTAGACGTCCTCGAGAATCATCGGTTGAGCTTCCACTGTCGGATGGATGCTGTCTCGCTGAACGAGATCGCGCGTGGTCGCGATGCCATTGAGCAGGAAGGGAACGAACGGGATGTCATGCAGTTCTGCCAGCCCGGAGAAGATGTTTTCGAACGCGCTGGTGTAGCGCCGGCCGTAGTTGGGAGGCAGCACCATGCCGATGAGCAGGACGCTGGTACCGGCTTCCTTTGACTGCTGGATCATGCTGTCCAGGTTGCCGCGAATTTTTTCAATCGGGTATCCGCGAAGTCCGTCGTTGCCACCGAGTTCGAGTACAAGGACGTCGGGTTGGTGCAGGGACAGGGATTTGGTTAATCTGGTGAGCCCGCCGCCAGTGGTTTCCCCGGAAACGCTGGCGTTGACGACCCGGTAGCCGGGATGGTCAACGGCAAGACGCGCTTCGAGCAGGCTGACCCAACCCTGTTCCTGGTCCATGCCATAGGCGGCACTGATACTGTCGCCATAGACGAGAATGGTGCGCTCACTGGCGGAAATGCCTGTGGTCACGCAAAGCAGTGTTATAAACAGTGTTAACAGACGTAACATACAGTAGTGACTATGATTAAAACGAAAGACCTGGGAAAAACCGTCAGCACCTCGGAAGGGCAGTTGACCATTCTGAAAGGGATCGACCTCGAGATCAAGAAATCGGAGTCGGTGGCCATTGTCGGTGCATCCGGTTCCGGCAAAACCACACTGCTCAGTCTGCTGGCAGGTCTGGACACGCCTACTGCCGGGCAGATTTTCCTGGGTGATTATGAGATTACGGCGCTGGATGAGGAAGAACGAGCCCGGGTTCGATCAGAACTGGTGGGTTTTGTGTTCCAGTCTTTCCAGCTTCTTGCCAGCCTGTCTGCCATTGAAAACGTCATGTTGCCTTCAGAGCTTCGCGGAGATACGGGCGCAGAAGCCAAGGCTCGCGAATTGCTCGAACGTGTGGAACTGGGTCATCGAACTAACCATTATCCCAGGCAGCTGTCCGGCGGTGAGCAGCAGAGGGTGGCGATTGCCCGGGCTTTTGCCTCATCTGTCGATATTCTTTTTGCAGACGAGCCGACAGGAAATCTCGATACCACCACGGGCCAGCACATCATTGACCTGATCTTTGAACTGAACAAGGAATTCGGCACGACCCTGGTGCTGGTGACACATGATCAACGCCTGGCAGACCGATGCGACAGGACAATTCATATTGCCTCCGGTGAAATCATCAATCCGGAACCTGCACCTGCAGTTGTTCAAGGTATCGTTGAAGGCTCCGCCATCTGATGAATGTCCTTGGCCTTGCGCTGAAACTGCTCTGGCGTGACTGGCGCGCGGGGGAACTGACACTCCTGCTGGCATCACTGGTGATCGCAGTGGGAACGGTGACCTCTGTGACACTGTTCGTCGATCGCCTGCAGCAGGCCCTGGTTGCCGAGTCTGCCACATTCCTCGCGGCAGACCGGGTGATCCGATCCGGCGACCCCATAGATCCGGAGATTGTGCGCCATGCGGAGTCCATGGGGCTGCAGACTTCAGAAACCCTGGGTTTTGCATCCATGGTGTTTTCTGAAGATCGCGCCCAGTTCTCGTCAGTCAAAGCTGTGGACGGGGACTACCCGCTTCGCGGTCGCCTGATTGCCGGCGATGAACCGTTTGTTCGTGGTTACCCGGTTGAGTCCGGGCCGGCGCCCGGTGAACTCTGGATCGAGAGCAGGCTGTTTCCCTCGCTGGACGTTCAGCCCGGGGACCTGATTGATGTGGGTGTCGCCAGTTTCCCGGTCACAAAAGTGCTGATCAAGGAACCTGACCGCGGTGGTGGCTTCAGCAATGCAGGCCCACGTGTATTGATGAATATAGCTGATGTGCCGGCCACAGAGGTTGTGCAGCCCGGTAGTCGACTGTCCTATCGTTACCTCTTTGCCGGGGACTGGGACACCCTGGAAGAGTTTTCCGACTGGGCGGCGTCCCGTATTGGTCCGGAAGCCAGGATGTTTGGCGTCAAGGAAGGCACGGAAGGGATTGGTGAAGCCCTGGACCGGGGCGAGCGTTTCCTGCTGCTGGGTAGCCTTCTGGGTGTTGTCCTGGCCGGCGTCGCGATTGCACTGGCCGCCCAGCGCTACAGCCTTCGCCATTATGACCATGTCGCCATCATGAAAACCCTGGGTGCAACACCGCAGCGTGTTGACCTGATTTTCATCGCTATCTTTGTGATCCTTGGCACGGTATCGACGATACTGGGGGCGTTGATCGGTCTCGGCATGCAGGCGGGTGTAGCGGAAATCCTGTCACCCTACATACCGATCGAACTGCCTGCACCGACCATGAAACCGGTGTTGCTTGGGCTTGTCACAGGTTTTATCTGTCTTTTGAGTTTTGCGCTGCCACCGCTTTTGAAGCTTCGCTCCATCGAACCGGTTCGCGTCATCCGGCGTGATCTTGGTGACCCGGGTGTATCGGGTAGCCTGACCTATGGCTTTGCCGTTGCGGGTACACTCGGTTTGATGTGGTGGTACTCACAGGACCTTTACCTGACCCTGATGATTTTCAGTGGTGCAGTGGTATCCCTCGTGATCCTGTTCAGCATTGCATTTTTGATGCTTCGAAGTGGTCGGGTTGTCGGCATGCAGGCCGGTAGTGCCTGGCGACTTGCACTGGCAGGGATGCAAAGGCGGGGGCGCGAAAATACGCTCCAGATCCTGGTGTTTGGCCTGGCGATCATGCTGCTCCTGATCCTTTACCTCGTCCGCACCGCACTGATCACCGAATGGCATGCACAGATACCTGAAGATGCCCCCAACCATTTTGCGATAAATATTTCTCCGGAAGATGTCGCACCCATCCGTGAACTGCTTGGTGAAAATGGCGTTGAGTCCCAGCCGCTTTACCCGATGATTCGAGGCCGCATAACCACTGTTAATGGTGAACTCGCCTCGGAACGTGACAAGCGGATTGGCGAACGTGGAGAGGATGCACCCCGTTCCAGCTCCGGTCGAAATCTTACCTGGTCTGAGATACTGCCTGACGACAACCAGATCGTCGATGGGGAGTGGTGGCCGGAAAACTACAGCGGACCACCACTGGTTTCACTGGAACGTGATCTCGCGTATAGAAATCAGCTCGAGGTGGGTGATGAGCTTGTCTTTACCGTCCAGGGTATCGAGATTCCCACGCGAATCGCGAATATCCGGTCTGTGGCCTGGGACAACATGCAGCCCAATTTCTACATCATCTTTGCGCCGGGGTCCCTGGAGGAATTTCCGTCTACGTTCATGACAAGTTTTTACCTGTCAAAAGACAGGAAACTGTTCCTGAATGAACTGTTGCGGGAATACCCGACGATGACCGTGATCGAAATTGACGCGCTGATCGAACAGGTGCAGCGCATTATCGATCAGGTAACACTGGCGATTGAACTGGTGCTGGTTTTGATCATTGCTTCCGGAGGGCTTGTGCTGCTGGCAAGCATTCAGGCGTCCATGGACGAACGCATGAAACAGCATGCGATCCTGCGAACGCTGGGTGCAGGCAGAAAGCTGGTCCTGGGCAGTCTCCTGATTGAATTCTGCGCACTGGGTCTGTTTGCAGGGATACTTGCAACCATCGGTTCAGAGATCACTGTGTTCATGCTGGAAACCGAGATTTTTGAGCTGGAGTACACGGTCAATCCGCAGCTCTGGGTTCTCGGACCTGTTGTAGGCATCATCCTGATCGGAGCGGCCGGAATTCTTGCTACCCGGCGGGTGGTGGAAACACCGCCGGCCAGCGTGCTTCGGGAACTCGCCTGATCAGGCCATAAAGCCTGCTATCAGCTGCCCTGGCAATGGCAAAACGTCCGTTCAGGGTTCCTCATACCATTCGCCGCTGTCTTCTCTCCTGATCCACAATTGCGAAAACCAGTAGAATCTTCCCCTTAACTCACTCGGCAGTGTGCAGTTGTAGCGGGACCTGCCAATCGGTACGTCTTTAAGGGCAGTGGCGATAATGTGGGCATCCGAGATTTCAGATAACGGCATCAGCCCACCCGGGCCGTAGCAGGTTAACCGTGAGGGATTAACCTTTGCGTTCTCAAACTTCAGGTGCAGCTCGGGTTTGAAGGTATCTGTCACCAGGGGTTCGACCGTCGGAAATTCAATGGGCATGGCCAGGCTTCGAATCTTGTCCCGGAAAGCGGCTTCACCAACGTAAACACCCGAGAGTGGAAAGCGCGGCAGCAGTGCCGGGTTAGACCCCGGGCCGATGGCACCACTTTGCTGGCCGTAGCCTGTCAGGCCCA
Source organism: Pseudomonadales bacterium (assembly GCA_016779585.1). Lineage (GTDB taxonomy): Bacteria > Pseudomonadota > Gammaproteobacteria > Pseudomonadales > Azotimanducaceae > UBA9659. The sequence continues at coordinate 42,742 of JADHNI010000021.1, read as the reverse complement.
GGTCAGTCACAAGATGCAGCAGCGCTGCGTTGTACTCACCGTAGGTATAGGCGAAATCCGTTGATTCAAAACCATGTTTTGAAAGCAGTTCGCTTGCAGTCGTGATCTCCCATTTGATCCGTGCCAGCCAGGCTTCCTCGTTTTCTCCCGCTTCCAGGCGCAGCAGGTGCGTATGCGTGTGCGTGTGATTGGCGATTTCGCCGCCGTGTTCTGTCAATTCTCTCAGCTGGTTCCAGCTCATATAGAAAGGCTGGCCTGTCTCGACTGGCTCGGTCGCAACGAAGACCGTGAAGGGCCAGTTTCGCGCTTTCAGCATTGGCAGGGCGTTCTTATAGATGCTGAGGTAAGCGTCATCAAATGTGATGGCCACGATTCGCTCTTTGCGTGCACCATCCGTGGATGCATCCATGGACCTTTGCCTCAGCTCTGACAGGGGCAGCACTGTGAAGCCTTCCTCTTCAAGGATCTGCAGGTGTTTTTCGAACTGAGCCGGGCTTATGCTGGTAATGGGTGGTGTTTTTGTGTCCACGTGGTGGTATAGCAGGACAACACCCGCATTTGTCGTTGAGCAGACCAGCAGGGGCAAAATGTGTAGAATTCGCACCCACCGTGAAATGCGATGTCCGAAGATGACGGATTTAAAGCTGGAAAAGAACAAACTGCACAAGAAGCTGAGACGGGAAACCGGAAAGGCGATTGCAGATTTCAACATGATCCAGGATGGGGATCGTGTCATGGTGTGTATTTCCGGCGGTAAAGATTCGCTGACCATGCTCGACATTTTACTGAGCATGCGTGATCACGCACCGATTAATTTCGAACTGCTGGCCGTCAACCTGGACCAGAAGCAACCGGGATTTCCTGAAGATGTGCTGCCAGCTTACTTTGAATCCCTGGGTGTCGAGTACCGGATACTGGAAGAAGACACTTACTCGCTGGTCACCGACATGGTGCCGGAAGGCAAAACCTACTGTGGATGGTGTTCACGATTCCGTCGAGGAATCCTTTACAAGTTCGCGCGCAACGAGGGATACAACAAAATCGCCCTTGGGCATCATCGCGATGACATGATTGAGACACTGTTCCTCAACATGTTCCATGGCGGCAAGCTGAAATCCATGCCGGCGAAACTGCTGAGTGATGATGGCACAAATATGGTGATCAGGCCGCTCGCTTACTGCCGTGAGAAAGATATCGAGCGTTATGCTGGCCTGGCCCAGATGCCAATTATTCCCTGCAACCTTTGTGGCTCGCAGGATAATCTGCAACGCCAGGTGATCAAGGAAATGCTTCAGTCATGGGACAAGCAACATCCAGGCAGACTCGAAACCATCTTCCGCGCGATGACGGATGTGGTGCCGTCCCATCTCGCAGACACGGATCTTTTTGATTTTTCCTCACTCGAAGAGCACCAGGTCAGGAAACTGGACCTGATCAATCTTTCCTAGGCTGCCATCTGTTCCTGGAACTCGTGAATCGCTGCCACGAAGTTTTCAAGATCGTTTTTCAGCACCGTGAAGCTCTCCGCTCACACCTCGCCATTCTCCTGCAGTTCCTTTTCAACCCTGCGGGATGCATCCATCAGTGCGGTGGCACCAAAGGTTCCGGAAAGTCCGGCTATGTTGTGAACCAGTCGTTCCGCTGGTTCCAGTTCGGAGTTGTCCAGGTGTGCCCTGAGGGCTTCATCGGCGTGGCCGTAGAAGTTGATGAAATCATTGGTCAGGGTAATCAGGAAGTCTGTGTCGCCGCCGTGACTGTCTATGGCTTTACCGAAATTAACACCCCGCACCACGTAGTCCCGGGAATTCTCCTGTTCTGAATCATCCATGGTAACGATCTGTTCAAGGATGGTGTTAAGTTCTTCGAAGTCGATGGGCTTTGTCAGGTAGTGGTCGAATCCTGCTTCCATGGCATCCTCAATCTCCTTGTCCAGGACGCCCGCAGACAGCGCGATTACGGTGGTACCTTTCTGTTTATCATCCGCGCGAATACGCCGGATGGTCTCAATGCCATCCATGACGGGCATCCGGATATCCATAAGGATCACGGGAAAAGATTTGTCAGCGAGAATGTCGAGTGCCTGTTGCCCGTGTTCTGCCACCGTGACAGAAAAGCCAACCTGTTCGAGCATACGTTGCGCCAGTTTCTGCTTGATTTCATTGTCTTCGACCAGCAGAAGTTCCATAGCGGTATCCGAAAATAGCACCGGTTCTATCACTGTCTTTGCTTCTTTCAGGTTGGTTCGTTCCACTATGGCGGAGAAGTAAAAGGTGCTGCCAAAACCGGGTCTACTGTTTGCCGCAAGCTCGCCTCCCATGGTCTCAGCGAGCTTGCGGCTGATGGACAGGCCGAGCCCGGTTCCAGTGTCAGAAGGGGTTTCACTACCCTGTGAGAAGGTATCAAAAATACTCTCCAGGTCGTCGGCTTTGATGCCCCGGCCTGTATCCTTGACGCGGAAGCTGAGCCTGACGTTGTCACCGATGAGGTCCTCTTCATTCCATGTGATATCAATGCTGCCGGAATCCGTGAACTTGATGGCGTTTCCGACGAGATTAATCAGCACCTGTCCAAGCCGGATTGGGTCGCCGAGATAGGTGCTTTCCGTATCGGGGTCCAGTTCCGGCAGGTTGAACTCAAGATCTTTTTCTCTGGCTGCGAGGCTAAATAGGTTGCGCAGGTCTTCAAACACGGTGGAGAGTTTGAAGGGCGCAAGGTCCAATGCCATCTTTCCGGACTCAACCCGTGAAAGGTCGAGAATGTCGTTAACCACCCGAAGCAGATGATTAGAGGCATTGCGGATCGTGTTGAGATACTCTGCCTGCTCGTCAGACATAGGCGTTTCGAGTGCGAGGTTGGTGTATCCGATGATGGCATTCATCGGTGTGCGTATCTCGTGGCTCATGTTCGCCAGGAACTGACTTTTTGTCTCGGTGGCTGACTCAGCCGCGATCCTTGCCTGCTCCGCTTCTTCCCGGAGTTTACGTTCACTGATATCGACGATAGAACCTTCCAGCTTGGATTCGCCTGTTCTCTGGTCCTGGACCACCTGGCCGGAGATTGCGACCCAGACATGCCGGCCATCACGCGTGATGACCTGGGTTTCGAAGTCAATAACCCTGCCGGATTTTTCCAGGTTCTCACGAAACAGGTTGAAGTCATTCGGACGTACAAACGATTCGATGAGTCCGTTTGTGGTGGATTTTCTCACTTCATCGGCTGAGCTGTATCCCATCAGTGCCGCAGCGGCCGGGTTTATGTTGGTGATTTCACCCCTGGCATCGATCTCAAATATCCCTTCCACCGCGTTCTGGTAGAGCGACAGGTACTTGTTCCGGGAATCGTTCAGTTGCTGGTACAGGCGTGAGTTTTCGATGGCAATGGCAGACTGCGATGCAAGCAGTTTCAGCAGTGAGACGCGGTCCTGGGGGAATGCATGGGTGCTGTGCCGGTTCTCAAGATAAAGTACACCCGTCAGGTGAGACTGGCTCATGATCGGAATGCAGAGAATTGACTTGGGCTGTTCGCGCAGGACGTATTCATCCTGGGTAAAGATATCCTCGTTGCCGGCATCGTTAAGCACCAGGTTTTCCCTGGTGCGTGCAACATACTGAATGACGGATAATGGAACGTCTGTAGAGAGTTCCAGGGGAACGCTCTCGAAACGATATTCGGTGTTGTTATCACTGACCCAGGTTGTGATTTCCACGGTCAGTTCACCATCATTGCTCATCACAAGGCTGGCCTTGTGACCACCTGCATTGATCAGTGCCACCTGCATGAGACGCTCCAGCAGGTTTTCCAGCACAATCTCTCCCGCCAGCACCTGGGAGGCCTGCATCACGGTTTCCAGGTCAAGCAGGTTTTTGTCTGCATAAACGAAGCTGCTGGCTGCAGAAACGATAGGACTGCTTGGCTGTTCAGAAAGCTCCGGATAAAGACTCTCCAGGTCGCGAACCTTGTTCGAGGCACCCCATCGTTTGTAGCTGGTGAGGGCGTTCTTCAGAAAGTACTTTGCGATTTCTCTCTTCCCCGTTGAGATAAAGAAGCGCCCGGCGCTCTCGTTCGCAAGAGCGAGATCGTTCAGGTAGCCATTTTCCCTGGCATGACTGATGGCGGCTTCGAAGTGCTGCATTGCCTCCATCTGTTGCCCAGAAACTGCGGCGTATTCCGCTTCGACCAGGTGATGGCGGTGCCTTATGTTCTGCGGTGCGTGCTGTGCCCACTTACGCAGCATCCTGCGATTCCTGGAGATTCGAAGCCTGAGCAACTGGGCAGCAGCGGCACCTGCGGTTGGTAGCGCCCTGATGCATGCCAGGGTTTCAAGGGTTCTGAAAAAGGGAATCGCCGGTGATGCCTGGATAGCATTGACATGTCTTTGCACCTGGTCGGCGAATGACAGGGCGTACTCGGTTCGGTCAAACAGGATCGACAGGTAAAGCTTGGTTACAAACAAGTTGGCCAGTGCCGAGTCGTCGTCTTTGAGTTCTTCAAACTGCAGGAGTTCGTTTTCGCTGAAGTTTTCTCCTTCCAGCAGCCATGGTGTGCTGACGGAATTGATAAGGTTGCGGGTCGCCTGAAGGTAGATCGCCCCCATGTAGTAGATGGGTATCTGCTGGTGGTGTACTGCCTCGTTGGTTTGTTCGGCGAGGTTGCTCTCAATACTGTTCAGGTCATTGCCGAGGACAAAGGCATTGGCAGAAGCAGAGGTCGCCGCGATCAGTGCGTACTCAATATCCTGGTTTTCCATACCTACTTTGTATGCCCGCGCCAGTGGTTCCAGCGTGGTATTCAGGTGATCACGCCAACTCAGGTTCCAGTTGTATGCAAGCGTCAGTGTCCGGCAATGCAGTTCCCGGTTGTCGTCCCGCAGGTTGGCCAGGGCCAGCTGGCCCAGCCGGTAGCCGAAGTCGATGGTGCCGAAGTAGGTGATAAAGACAGAACCGAGTGCAGGGAAGGCAAAGGAGGATTCGGGTGCCATCCCGTATTTAAGTGAACGGTGCGCCATCTCCAGCACATAGCGGCTGATCCGGGCGTCACCGGCAATATAGGCCGCATGGCACAGAAGTAGCAGCAGCTTCATGATGGCCAGCTGCTGTTCATCTTTCATCTCGGGGAGCTCAATGGATTCCCTGCGTGACAGGCGCCAGGACGAAAACAGAACCTTGATGGTTGTGATCATTGTTGCCGGATGCAGGGGGCCTGTGAGGTTGACACCCATGGATTCCACGGCCTGTCGCGAAGTCTCTGTCGCTTCATTCAGCCGGTAACCGGCAATGAGCGCGCGTATCTTTATCTCAAAGGCTCTTGCCGTATCGATGGGTGAGCGGGCCTGTTCGAGGATTGTATTAATCAGGAAATCCAGCTGGTGCTCGTCACCACAAAGATAGGCAGCGTTTGCAGCTTCCAGATGCATGTCGAGACTTCGTTCGTACCGGACCCAGGCGTTTTGGCCAAGTAAAACGATTGCAGTTCGAAAATACTTGAACGCCTGCCGGAAAGCAGCGGCGGCTTTGGCCTTGCGTCCTGCCTTGATATTCAGTTCTGCCAGCTGAAGCTGGTCAACATGGCTCGCATCGGGTGTGTCGTAACTGTTGTTCAGCTGATTGACGATGTCGAAAATTCGATTGCCGGGGTCACCCTGTGACAGCCGCAGGATAGATTGCCCAATGCTCGCATGGGTCTGGCGGCGCTCGCGGCTTTCCATCATGGCGTAGGCCGTTTGCTGAATTCGTTCGTGAGCGAAGCGAAAGATAACTCGCTTATCGCGAATATCAGGCTGGCTCGACAACTGGAGCAGGTATCCCTGCTGGATCGCCAGCGAGAGTTTGCTGGAGGTTTCTGAAAAAGACAGTCCGGCTACCATCTGTAACAGTTTCAGGTCGAACTCGATACCTATGCAGGAAGCTATCTGCAGGAGCCTGATGGTCGACCTGTCAAGGTTCTGCAACTGGTCGATCAGTGTCAGGCTGACATTGTCAGAGGGTGTTTCAGCACTGATCTCCTGAATTTTCCATTCCCACTCGCGGTGGGCATGATTAAACCTGAGCAGTTGCTTCGTGTAGATGCGGTTCAGGAACTCCCTTACCGCCAGGGGATTGCCGCCTGTTTTTTCGTGTACCAGTCTTGCGAGTTCGATAGTTTCAGCTTCGGCCCGAAACAATGACTCCGAGATCATGCGGTTCACAGCTTCCATGCTCAGATTTTCCAGTCGCAGCAGCTGGATGTTGTTATTCCGGTCCAGTAACTCCTGGATGCGCACGCGATTTGCGTCGTTCTGCTGGAGAGCCAATGAGCGATAGGCGCCCAGCAACATGACATAAGGCAGCCGGTTGCGGGAGAAGAGGTCGTCAAACAGGTCCACTGAGGCGCTGTCGATCCACTGGACATTATCCAGGCTGATGACGAGCGGTGTTTTGCTATCACAGATTGCCGTCAGCAGTGTTGTCAGTCCGCGCACCAGTTTGGGCCTGGCCTCGACTGAAGGTGTGGGCCTCTCTGACGGCGTATAGTCCAGGATGTTTCGCAGTTCCGGCGCGAGTGAGTACACGGGCTCTTCAAGCCCTGCCATGCGGCGCCGTATGTTATCCCGCAACCGTTCAAAATCCGGACGGGTGATCAGCTGCTTGACCAGGTCGTTGAGTGCCGTGGAGACGGCAGTGTAGGGCACTTCTGTTGTGATCGGGTTATGGGTGCCTTTTGCGAGATAACCACCTCTTGCGATGACTTCCCGTTCCAGCTCACGAATCAGTGAACTTTTGCCAACACCGTTATCTCCCGTCACGATGACGGTTGCAGTTTCACCCCTGGCAACCTGGTCGAAGCAGGTCAAAAGTTGCACCAGTACGGCATCCCTCTCAAGCAGACGCTCAGGCATGTTCAGTTGTTCACTGATATCATCGAGGGCAACCTCAAAATCCATCTGGTTGCCGTTCTGCATGTTTGCAAGATCGAGAAAGCGATCCAGGTCCTGGACGATAGCGAAGGCGCTCTGGTACCGATCTTCCGGCATCTTTGCCAGCAGTTTCATGGTTATCTTCGAAAGCGCCAGTGGGACTTCATCATTAAGTTCGTGGGGTGCGACCGGCATATGGGTTATATGCTGGTGAATCAGCTCCAGGCTGTCGTCACTGGTAAATGGCAGCTGGCCAGTCAGCAGCTGGTAGAGGGTCACACCCAGGGAATAGAAGTCAGAACGATAGTCGACGCTGCGGTTCATGCGGCCTGTCTGTTCAGGGGACAGGTATGCCAGCGTGCCTTCGAGCATGCGGTTGACCTCAGGCTCCACCTGGTTCGGTGTGACCGAAGTGGAGATACCGAAGTCAATCAGCTTGATTGTATGCTCAGCGGGGTCATAGACGATGTTTGCCGGATTGATGTCCCTGTGCACGATGTGAACACGGTGCAGATCGTTGATCGCTTTTGCCACGAGGCAGCCGATGGTCGCTGCTTCAGTAACAGTGAGATCATGTTCACCAATGTATTCCATGAGTGAGGTGCCGCCCGGTTCCTCTGTGACGAGAATCGGGGCATCATCGCGCTCGATCAGTTCCAGGGGGCGAACTACGTGCGGAGACTGAATCTGTGTGAGGATTTCAAACTCCCGCTGGTGGCGGGAGATAAGCTGCGGAGATATGAGCTCCGGTCGCAGCTGCCTGAGGATGGCTTTCTGTCCATCTTTGATACGAACACCGGAATATACAAGATTCTGCAGTCCCTGGTGGACCAGCTTGACTTGCTTGTATCCCGGTACCGTGATCACAGTGCTGGATTCGTGTGGTTGTGGGTGTTCAGGTCACGGTCGGCGCAAAGAGATAACCGGTTCCGTGAATGGTGCTGATGAATGTCGTTTCATGGTCGTACTGCCGGAACTTGCGGCGCACCTGGCCGACAAGCACGTCAATGTATCGATCATCCGGGTACCACTCCCGATTGCGAATCCGGTTCATGAGCTGGTCTCGAGTCATGACTTCACCCGCGTTTTCGATCAGGGCGAGTAGCAGGTGGAACTCACCCGCTGACAGGGATTGCTGTTCACCGGCAGGAGTCGTGAGTTCCCGTTTGTTGAGGTCCAGGGCCCAACCCTCGAACTTGCGCTTGAAACCTTTCTCTTTTTGTTTTTCCTGGGCTTGAACGCGCCAGAGCAGGTTCTTGACCCGCGACAACAGTTCGCGTGGATCAAAGGGTTTTGTCACGTAGTCATCTGCGCCGCTTTCCAGGCCAACGATCCGGTCGACCGGATCGTCCTTGCCGGTCACCAGGATAATGCCGACATCAGAGAAGGCGCGGAGTTCCCGGGTCAGCGTCAGGCTATCTTTACCGGGCAGGTTTATGTCGATCAGGCAGATGTCGATATTGTCGTCGCCGACGCGATCGATGATGCCTTCCGCATTTTCGCTGGTCGAGACGGTGTAACCCTCTTTCTAGAAATGAGAGGAGAGCTGGCTACGGGTGATGGGCTCATCTTCGATGATGAGCAGATTGTCGAGGTGCTCGCTCATCGCTACTGCTGGTTCTTCCCTAAAACATTCTGTCCAGAGTCAGGCATTATATACGAATCCGTTAACTGAAATAGTAGTGGTCGCTAACTTGGGACAGCTCAACATTCCATGGCAGGATCTTTCTGAAGATGCCCTTTACAGGGTGATTGAAGAATTCGTCACACGAGAAGGAACCGAGTATGGCGCTTCAGAGATATCTCTCCGCGACAAGTGTCACCAGGTGAGACAGCAGCTGGAGCGTGGGGAAGCGCTGATCACCTTTGATGAGACGACCCAGACCTGCTCTATAGTGCCTGTTCGTTGACGGACGGCCTGTTTGCGGCGTTCTGGCGTCTTGCGTAGCATCGCTGGTTATCAAGCTTTAACAATAATAACGATCGGGGAAATACCTTCATGAGAATCATTCTTGCTCTCGCCATTGGTGGTGTCATTGTTCTTGGTGCCTGGCTATTGAGTCAGCGCGATCAGCCAGCGCCGGAAACGCCTATTGAACAGGCAGAATCAACCGAGGAGAGCGTCGCTGCCCGTATTCAGGCTGTAACGGGCTCACTGGACGGTGAGCGAATCAAACAGGCGAATACGGAGCCGGGGAACTGGCTGACCCACGGTAGAACCTACGATGAGCAGCGCTTCAGTCCACTGGACCAGATCAATGCTGACAACGTTGGTGAACTTGGCCTTGCCTGGTACTTCGACACCGGTACTAACCGGGGTCTTGAAGCGACGCCGATTGTGGTGGATGGCGTGATGTTCACCTCAGGTTCCTGGAGCGTGGTTTTCGCCAATGATGCGCGCACTGGTGAGCTGCTCTGGCAGTATGACCCGGAAGTACCCAAAGAGTGGGGCGTAAACGCCTGTTGTGATGTCGTGAACCGGGGTGTTGCTGTCTGGAAAGGCAGGGTTTATGTCGGCACGATTGATGGTCGCCTGGTCGCACTTGATGCGGCTACAGGCGAAGAGGTCTGGGACGTAAACACCATCGACCGGACCAAACCCTACACGATTACGGGTGCACCGCGCATCATCAAAGACAAGGTCATTATTGGAAATGGTGGTGCTGAGTATGGTGTGCGCGGCTATGTCACGGCCTATGATACGGCGACCGGCGAGCAGGTCTGGCGTTTTTACACGGTACCTGGCAATCCGGCAGATGGTTTTGAATCCGAGACCATGGCGGACGCTGCCAAAACCTGGACCGGTCGCTGGTGGACCTTTGGTGGTGGAGGCACTGTCTGGGATTCCATGGCATACGATCCTGAGTTGAACTACCTTTATATTGGTGTCGGAAACGGTTCACCCTGGAACCAGAATATTCGAAGTCCAGGAGGCGGGGATAACCTGTTCCTGTCTTCCGTTGTTGCCCTGAACCCGGACACCGGTGAGTACGTCTGGCACTACCAGACAACACCGGGTGATACCTGGGACTACACTGCGACCCAGCACATGATCCTGGCGGACATCGAAATTGATGGCCAGATGCGCAGGGTCATCATGCAGGCACCGAAGAACGGCTTCTTCTATGTACTGGATCGCGTGACGGGGGAATTCATTTCTGCTGAACAATACATCCCCATGACCTGGGCGACCCACGTGGATCCGGAAACCGGCAGGCCGGTTGAAACTGACAATGCACGCTACCAGGTCAGCAGTCCCCTGTTGGACATGACCCCGGAAGAGCAGGTTGCTGCGCTCGGCGCGATGACGGCTGCAGAGATCGAAGCCGCATTCCATAAGCCTGGTCCCCTGGGTGGTCATAACTGGCATCCCATGTCTTACAGTCCAGATACAGGGCTGGTGTATATCCCGGCGCTCGATATGCCATACGCCTATGGCAATGAGCCGGAGTTCAACTACGAGGAAGGGCGCTGGAACCTGGCGAACGACTGGCGGTTGAATATGCCCACTGGTGATTCCGGTGTTGATGCCAAGATTGACGGATTACTGAGGGGGCATATTGCAGCCTGGGACCCCGTCGAGCAGAAAGAGGTCTGGCGAGTGCAGCATGCAGGCACCTGGAACGGCGGCATGCTGTCGACCCATGGCAACCTGATTTTCCAGGGTAACTCCAGTGGCTTCTTCGCAGCGTATCGCGCTGACAATGGTGAGGAACTCTGGTCAGCCCCGGCACAGACCGGTGCCATTGCCGCACCTGTGACCTATGAGATTGATGGCGAACAATACGTCACCATTGTTGCCGGCTGGGGCGGTGCTTTTGCATTGACCGCTGCTGCCGCGGAAAGCTACGAACTCAAGCCGCGGGGCCGAATCCTGACATACAAGCTGGGTGGTACGGAGCAGCTGCCACCCGTGGTTGATGTGGCCCAGGTTCTCCCAGAACCGCCACCGATTGATGCCACGGATGAAGAGATTGCCCACGGTAAATTCATGTATCACAAGTATTGCGGCGTCTGTCACGGACCGAGTGTTCGCTCCGGTGGTGTGATCCCGGACCTGCGGTTCTTGGTACCGGGCAAGCATATCGTGTTTGAAGATATTGTCCTGGGTGGCATTCTCAAGGAGCGAGGCATGGTGAGTTTTGCCAGCTCCCTCACCAAGGACGATGCTCGTGCAGTGCACCAATATGTGATCAGTGAGGCGCACCGTCTGAAAGCTGGAACGCTGGATTGACCGAAATCAACAGGCGAAACCGCAAAAAAACGGTAGAATGTCAGCAACGTCAACATAAGAACGCCAAGAGAGGGAAGAAAAGTGAGCGAAGCGGTAAATACCGATACTGATTGGATGACCCAGGATCCGGACTCCATCAACCTGGATGAGCTGGATCTTATGAATCCCAAGCTGTTCCACAATGATTACCATGTGCGCATATTCGAGCGCCTTCGTGCGGAAGATCCCGTGCACTACCAGAAGGATCATGAGGAAGTAGGTCCTTTCTGGAGCATCACCCGTTACGAGGACATCATGGCGGTTGACACTGATCACGAAACCTTCTCTTCTGACGGCTCCATTGTGGCGACAGACCAGGACGAGGAGTTTCCCCTGCCGATGTTCATTGCCATGGATCCGCCCAAGCATGATCGTCAGCGCAAGGAAGTCAGTGGCGTCGTTGCCCCTTCCAACCTTGCTACCATGGAAGCCACCATCCGCGAGCGTGTCTGCAAGATACTTGACTCACTGCCAAGGGGTGAGGAGTTCAACTGGGTCGACAAGGTATCAATTGAGCTGACCACCCAGATGCTCGCAACCCTGTTTGATTTTCCGTTCGAAGATCGCCGAAAGCTCACTCGCTGGTCTGATGTGGCGACAGCAGATGAGCAGTCTGGAATCATTGAAAGCGAAGACCAGCGACGTGCGGAGCTGATCGAATGTCTCGAGTATTTCACGCGTCTGTGGAATGAGCGTGTCAACGAACCACCAAAAAATGACCTGGTATCCATGCTGGCCCACGGTGAATCCACCAAAAACATGGATCCCGTTGAATACCTGGGCAACCTGGTGCTGCTGATAGTGGGTGGCAACGATACAACCCGTAATTCCATTTCCGGGGGCGTCCGATTCCTGAATGAAAACCCTGAGGAATACCAGAAGCTGAGAGATAATCCTGGGCTGATTCCTAACATGGTGGCAGAGATCATCCGCTACCAGACTCCGCTCGCTTACATGCGTCGCACAGCCCTGAAAGACACCACGCTGGGCGGTAAGAACATCAAGGCGGGTGACAAGTTGCTGATGTGGTACGTGTCCGGTAACCGCGACAGCAGCGTTATCGAAGATGCCGACAAGTTCCTGATTGACCGTAAGGGTGCAAGGCGACACCTGTCATTTGGCTTCGGCATTCACCGCTGTATGGGTAATCGCCTGGCTGAAATGCAGCTGCGCATTCTCTGGGAAGAGATCATGAAGCGGTTCGACAAGATCGAGGTCGTTGGTGAGCCTGTGATGGTGAACTCCAACTTCGTCAAGGGTTATGCGGAGTTACCGGTCATCATCCGTTAGGCCTGATTTTGAGGGGATACCGACCGTTTGTCGGAATTTCCCATGCCAACTCACTAACGCCGGGGCAGAATGCCACGGTTTTCGTTTAAAGACCCGGTAAAGCCGAGATTGAATTTTCCCAAATCATCCCAATACTGATAGCAATGAAGTCCACCCTGAATAACATAATGAGACCCCTATTGATTGGGTTGCTGGGTTCGCTCGCCATCTCTGCAACAGCCTCTCCGAAGGAAGTGTTGGCGGCTGATATTGACGCCCTGGTCAGCGCGGTCGCCGGGTCTGGATGTGAGTTTATACGTAATGGCAAACGCCACAGCGCAGAAGAAAGTGTTAAGCACATTGCCCGCAAGTATGCGCACTTCGAAGAAGAGATCGATTCAATCGAAACATTTGTGTCGCTTACAGCGACACGGAGCCTGATGAGTGGCAAGGCATACCAGGTGCAATGCGGCACTGAAATTACGTCGTCGGAACAGTGGATGTTGGAGAAGGCCGCAGAGCTCCGGATTCTGAATGGTCCGGAGGCGGGAAGATGAAAATAATCTGGCTGTTTCTGATGACGTTGATTGTCTCGATCGGCCAGGCCAGCGAGCCTGCCACCATGCCCACCACCATGAAAGTCATGACCCTGAACGTGGCGCATGCCCGTGCCGATGGGCGAAGTCAGCTGCTGCAGAGCTCCGAGCAGGCGAGACAGCACCTGTGGCGCATTGCCAATGTGCTTAAACGGGAAAATCCTCATGTGGCGGCGTTCCAGGAAATCGATACCGATAGCTTCTGGAACGGCCGGTTCAATCACACAGAGTTTGTTGCAGAGATTGCCGAGTATCCGCATCATTTTTCGGGTGCACATATCCAGGGAGGGAACCTGGAATATGGCACAGCGCTGGTTTCCCGCCAGTCCCTGAAAGATCCCAGAAGTATTCGTTTTAGCAGGCCGTTTGCACGCCCTCGAAAGGGTTTCGTGCTATCGACAACCCATTGGCCCGGTGCTGAGCATGTTGATGTGGATGTTGTGTCTGTACACTTTGATTTCCTGACCAAAAACCAGAGGAAGAAGGAAGCCTACAAGTTGATTGAAGCGCTGGCTTATCGTGACAATCCACGGATCGTTATGGGTGACCTGAATGCTGACTACCAGCCTGGCAGCACGCTGATTCCGCTGCTGGAAGAGGCGCTTGGCCTTACCACCTGGCAGCCCGATGAGCAGATGGTTACCTTTCCTCGATTCCAGCGGCGACTAGACTGGGTGCTCGTATCCGATGAGATCGAGATAGTGTCCCACGAGGTGTTACCCGACCCCGTGTCTGACCACAGGGCCGTGGTAGCGGAACTACGGCTGATCGAGAGTTAGCCGAACGGCGTTTGATTGTTCGCGGCTGCCGAGCATAAAGGCGATCACTTCATCTCCCCAGGTGTACTTTTCCCGCATCAGCTGGTTGATGGTGCCTATGTTCTCGTTCTGCACTTCATGCTGGTAACGAAGTGTTTCGCCATGTCGTGTCATCTCGACAACCGCTTGCGACTGCAGTCGCTGAAACCAGCCCGACTGGGATTCGCCGCGCAGGTAAGGGGCGCCATCGTGGTCGACAATCCATAGTCTCGTTGTTACCTGCTCTCCACTTTCATCCTGTGTATGAAGTTCCACCACTTCAACGCGCTCTGATGCAGCCATCTGCAGTAATCCAATGCCGACGACCAGAGCCACCAGGATACCGATAATCCAGAATATGTATCTCATTGCTTTTCCTGCTGGTTAACTGACAAACACTTTAATATTAAAGTATTTAATATTAAACAAATTAGCTAGAATGAGCCCATGGCACGACGAAACACCGACACACTGTTCACGTTTTTTAATGAGATCAGCATCATTTCCCAGCTGGCAACGGCCATGTTTGAGCAGCAGCTGCCACATGAGCTCACGATTTCGCAGTTCAGTGTCCTGAACTGGTTTGTACGCGTGGATACGCAGGCGACCCCGACGAGGCTTGCCAGGGCGTTTCAGGTGACTGGTGGTGCCATGACCAATACCCTGAAGAAGCTTGAAGCAAAAGGTTTTGCGCGCGTGCAGCCTGACGCCAGCAGCGGTCGACAGAAACTGGTGACGATGACACCAGCGGGGCGCAGCGCCAGGGATGAGAGTATTGCTGCCATCGAGCCGCTGCTCAGCGAGTTTGCCCGAGAATTTCCCGCCACGGGGCTGCAGCACCAGACCAGGCAGCTGGCAGAAGTTCGAGCCTACCTGGATGAATACCGTTTCCGTGAAACAACCTGAATTCACGCAGCGTTCAGCTGGTTAATTTTTCGTTCATCGCCGCCAGCGCATTCTTTCTCCTGCCACCAGCGAAAGGAGAGCAAAATGAAAACGTTGATTGCGATACTGCTTCTGGTCTTTACCTCAAGTGCGTGGGCAGATGCGATGAAAGTGAAAGTTAAGGTCGACAGGCACGGTGATGATTACTACTTCGTCAGTTATGAGGATAAACATCACCAGCGCGGAAACAGGTACGACTACGGCAGGAAACATCATCGTAGGCACGAGTACAAAAGCCATCGAAGCTCACACCGCAGGCATCCGGTGTTTGGCGTCTATTACTCACCTAACTGGTGGGATTACCACTATTTCGGGTACTCAGGTGATCGGCACCAACACCAGTGTGATGACAGGCGTCACAGTCACCACTAGCGTGTGATCAGGCCGCTTCGACTGTCGTTATCCCTTGATTCCTGAGGCCGTCGGTCGGGTTCACCCCGGCCGCTGCCGCCGGCAGTTTCCAGCACCATACGACGTCCGGCCGGAATCAGCGCTCTGCCCATGCCTGCTAGTGTCTCCCCATCCTTGACATAGACGCTGGCAGGCGCGCCGTCATGCCCCCCATGTCGCCCCCGGGGTGGATGTTGAATCCGGTCGAACATCTTGGAAACTATAAACGGCTCATCATCGGCGTGCCCGAACTCCATGATTTGCCCGAAGCCTCCCCGGTACTGTCCATCGCCGGCAGAGTCCGGCCGGTATTCCTTTTGCCAGATAATGATGGGCGCGGCGTTCTCCGTAATCTCTACCGGCGTACTTTTAACTCCGGAAGGAAATGCCGTACAGGACAAACCATCCTTTTGAGGCCGCGCACCGGTACCTCCGGTGTAAAAAGCATTCATTACCCAGGTGTCGCTGCTGCTTTGCGGTATCAGTCCACGACCACCCATGAACACAGGCCCAAACAGGCAGGCAGCACCTTCCGTGGGTACGTTGCCGTTGAGAGGCGTTTCCAGGGCGCCGAGTACCACATCCGGCAGCATCTGGCCTATGGCATGCCTTGCCGAAACCGCAGCTGGCCTGGGTGCATTCAGGATGCTGCCTTCCGGTGCGCTGACCCGCACCACGCCCAGTGAACCTGCATTGTTAGGCACGTCATTACCCACCACACAACGAACACCGAAAGAGGTGTAAGCCTGCGCATAGGTCAGGGGTACGTTGATACCGTGACCGCTGACCGGTGAGGTTCCCGTCCAGTCTACTTCGATGCCCTCGCTGCTGATGGTGACACGGCATGCCAGGTCGACCGGTTCGTCGTATCCATCCACTCTCATGCTGTTCTGCCAGGTACCCTGGGGCAGTTTACGAATCTCGGCCAGCATGGCTGCTCTTGAGTTATCGATGATCATGGCGCCTACTTCGTCGAGAGATTCCAGCTTGAACTCATCCATGGCTCTCAGAAGGCTGTCGCTGCCTGCCTTGTTACAGGCCGCCAGTGAATAAAGATCTCCTTCTGCCGCGCGCGGATCCCTGACATTGGCTTTGAGAATATCCAGCATGACCGTATTGGGTTCGCCATCTTTGAACAGGTAGCCAATAGGGAGGTTAATACCTTCTTCAAACACCTGTCTGCCATCCGGCCCGAAACCCAGGCCACCCACGTCGGCAATGTGTGAGGTGGAAGCGAAAAGTGCAATGGCGGTGTTTCCCCTGAATACCGGCGTTACCACCGTGAAATCATTCAGGTGACCTGTGCCTTCCCATGGATCGTTCGTCACGAGCACATCGCCCGGATTCAGGGAAGCCATCGGAAACTTTTCCAGGAAAAAGTTTACGCTCGCTGCCATGGCGTTAACGTGTCCTGGAGTACCGGTGACTGCCTGGGCCAGCATCTGACCCCTTGTATCAAAGACGCCTGCGGAGAGATCACCTGCTTCCCGCACGGTGGTGGAAAAGGCGGTTCGAATCAGTGTCTGCGCCTGTTCTTCAACAACCGCCAGCAGGCGGTCCCACAGCAGTTGTAATTTAAGTCGGTTCAGCGAATCAGTCATGAGTATCGCTCCGTTCCAGAACTGTCGTTTCCAGAACTGTCGTTTCCAGAACTGTCGTTTCCAGAACTGTCTTTTCCAGAACAATGCAGCCGAGCGAGTTCACGCTGGCAACAAATCCACCTGGCACCACGGTGGTGGTCTGGTCTTCCGTAATCAACGCAGGACCCGTTACCCGGCAGGATGCCGAGAGATCCTTGCGCAGGTACACCGGTGTGCTCAACGATTGCGTTTTTGTTGTATCGAAGCAGGTTTGTTTTGAGATCATCTCGGCAGGCACTTCCTGCAGTACCCGTTCAGCAACCGTAATCTCCACGTCTTCCGACAGGGTCAGTGTCCAGCTCAAAACCTCGATGTCCACGCCGTCAATGGTGTGGCCATACAGCGTGCGGTAGGCATCTTCAAATCGCTGGGCCAGATCGTGACTGCTGCCTTTATCAAGGGCTTCATTGGCTATCTCAACACAGAGCTCATGCCCCTGGCCGACGTAGCGCATATAGGCATGCCGTAGCTCTTTCAGGGTTGAATGCTGCGCGGCCTGGTTCACGACGGACTCGGCTTCGGCATGCATGTCGGTAAACAGCTGGTTCACCAGCCCGGCGTCCAGGCTCAAAAGCAGCTGTTGACGACTCCTGACGACTTCATAGGAAACCGGGGCCAGCAGGAAGCCGACCGCAGATCCGACACCCGCATCGCCGGGAATAATAATTCTCTGGGCACCCAGCTTCTGGCCCAGCCTCGCGGCATGCAGTGGGGCTGCGCCCCCGAACGCGACAATGTCCCGTGCGCCGAGATCCATGCCGAACTCTGCCGCATGTGCCCTTGCTGCGGCAGCCATGTTTTCATCGACAATCTCGCTGATGCTGAATGCTGCCAGCTCAGGATTCATGTCAAGTTGGCTGCCCACGTGAGACTTAATAGACTCGTTGGCTGCTTCGAGATTCAACTCAAACGCAAAACGTTCCGGCACTATTTTGCCAAGGCAGACATCCGCGTCTGTTACCGTTGGCTGGCTACCTCCGCGATTGTAAGCTGCCGGTCCGGGTTCTGAACCCGCGCTTTCCGGACCAACCTGTATGCGCTGCAATTTATCTACTGACGCAATAGAGCCACCTCCAGCACCGATTTCCACCATCTCGATAACCGGGATCCGTACCGGGAGGCCGCTGCCTTTCTTGAAGCGGTAAACCCGGTCCACCTCGAAACTCCTCGACGTGAGCGCTTCACCGTCGTCAATCAGACAGAGCTTTGCGGTGGTGCCGCCCATGTCAAATGACAGCATGCGATCAAGGCCCAGCTGGCGGGCTATTTGCCGCGCCAGGATGGCACCTCCGGCAGGACCGGACTCTACAAGTCGAATAGGGAAACGCGTTGCTGTCTCAAGCGTGGTCAGACCGCCACCTGAGGTCATCAGGAAGAAAGGACAGCCAAATCCTCGTGTCTTCAGCTCACCCGCCAGGCGATTAAGGTACCTGGCCATCAGGGGACGCACATAGGCATTGGCGCAGGTGGTGCTGAGTCTTTCAAATTCCCGAATCTCGGGTGCAACCTCGGATGCCAGCGAGATTGAAAGACCAGGGCGCTCACGGTTGAGTATTTCCGCGGTCTGCTGCTCGTGGTCAGGGTTGACGAAGCCGTGCAGGTAACCGATAGCCACGCTCTCAACATTGTGCTGGTCAAGCACCGGTAAAGCTTCAAGGATGCTCTGGGTATCCAGGCGAATGAGGACATCGCCATCCTTGTTCATGCGTTCTGTGACAGGCAGCCTCAGGTGCCTGGGTACGAGTGGTTTTGGGCGATCGATATTGATGTCGTACTGTTCGAAGCGATCCTCATGGGCCATTTCCAGGGCATCCCGGTGACCGGCGGTGGTCAGCAGGGCCGTGGCGGCGCCCCGTCTCTCGATCAGCGCGTTGGTGGCAAGCGTCGTACCGTGAATGATGAGGCCGATGTCGGCCGGATTCAGGCCGGCCTGTTTCAGCACATGGTCGATGCCGGCCAGAACAGCGTTGCCCGGATGATCGTAGGTGGTCAACAGCTTGTAGGTGATGAGTCGCCTGTCCGGCAATTCCAGTACTACGTCGGTAAAAGTACCACCGATATCGACAGCCAGGCGACTTGGAAGGGTTGCAGATGTCATTGCCGCTAGTTTGTGGATTACCGTAAAGCTAATCAATAGATTAGGGTGTGCTGATTGGGCGAAGTCAGTCTTGCTGGTAAGATACGCGCCGGACGAATTACGGAGTACACATTGAGTCACAGCTACAGTTTCCTTGGCAAATCTGTCTCCGGACCTTTCACTATCCCCTCCGGTATCATCGCCACCGCCACCCCGATCATCCAGTACCTGTTCGATCACGTGCCCCAGGTTGGTGTCATGACCACCAAAAGCATCGGGCCTGTGCCACGTGCGGGAAACCGCGAGCCGATCATGACGCAATACGCGCCAGGCTGTTTTATGAATGCGGTGGGTTTGACGAACCCTGGCGCTGAGGACGCCGTCAGCCAGCTGGCAGAGCTTCGTATTCCTGAGGATCGTTTCTTGCTGACCTCCATTTTTGGCGGCAGCGTAGAGGAGATTGTTGAGGTCGCAAGATTACTGGCGCCGGTTTCTCATGGTCTTGAGCTGAATCTTTCCTGCCCCCACGCCAAGGGTTATGGCATGGACATGGGCCAGGACGCTGACATGGTCCGCGAGATTACCGCGGCGGTGAAATCAGTGGTTGATATACCGGTGGTGCCTAAACTGACGCCCAATGTGCCTAACATCGGCGAGATTGCCGAAGCCGCGGTTGCCGGTGGCGCCGATGCCCTGTGTGCGATTAATACAGTGGGTCCGGCCTATTACACGTCGCATGGTGAGCCTGTGCTGACGAACAAGATGGGTGGCATGTCCGGCCGGGGTGTGCTGCCCATTGCACTCAAGTGCATCAAGCAGATCCGTGAGGCTGTTGATGTGCCCATCATAGGGTGCGGCGGAGTGACGACCGTTGAGGATGTCCGGGCGATTGCGCATGAAGGCGCCTCGGTCTACGGCGTGGGTTCTGCGCTGACCGGCATGAACTCCGAGCAGGTGGCGAGGTGTTTTGCAGACCTGCAGGACCAGCTGGAGCAGGGTACGAGGGAAGAAACGGAAACGGTCCCGGTAGATATGGGGTTTGAACCGTTCAAGCTGGTCAAGAATGAGAGAGTGTGCGAAGACATTTCTATCCTGACTTTTGATGGCAAGGTTGATGTCCAGGCGGGGGAGTTCATCTATACATGGATACCGGGCCTGGGTGAAAAACCCTTCTCGGCGCTGACTGATGACCCCTTTTCCATCGTGGTGATTAATGTTGGTATCTTTACCTCTGAATTACTCAAGCTGGAGCCCGGCGCCACGGTCTATGTGCGTGGCCCGCATGGCGTGAAGGTGTCTCCACCAGAAGGCGCAAGGATTGTCGCCGTGGCTGGTGGTACCGGGCTTGCAGCGGTGTACCAGGTGGCCAGGGACCACGGCAATGCTGAGGTGTTCCTGGGGGCGCGGAGTGCCGAGCGCCTCTATTTCAAGGATGAATGCGCGCAGATTGCGACAACCCACATCGCTACTGACGATGGCACCGAGGGTTACCAGGGAACGGTAACAGCGCTCCTGGAATCCTGGCTGAAAGAACAGGATGCAGGGGTAATTGACTCTCTCGTCTTCTATAATTGCGGCCCTGCGCCAATGGTTCACGCCGCGACACAGGTGCAACGCCAGTTTGTCGATGATTCCCGAATTTTCAATGCGATTGACTACCTGACCAAGTGCGGCGTCGGGATTTGTGGTGCCTGTCACGCGCCAGATGGCCGCCGCCTGTGTGTCGACGGTCCTTTTATGACGGCATCCTGAACTCCGATGGGCACAGGCGTGCCCGACCTTTAAGGCGATCACTTATTTGCTTATTGGAGTCTTCATGACATTACGTAGTTTTTATCCGCTGCTCGTGAGCCTGCTGTTGCTCGGTTGCGACAGCGAAGTCAGTGCGCCTGTCTCCGTGCCTGATGCAGTTTCTGAACAGGAGACCGTGGCAGCCAGCCCCTTCTATGAACCCTGGGGTGTTGATTTGTCAGCCAGAAACCAGGAAATCATCCCTGGTGACGATTTCTGGGGTTATGCCAACGGGAAGTGGGCTGATGAGAATGAAATACCACCTGAACGAGTTTCTCATGGTGTGTGGCTCGAGATTCACGAACGTGCGGAAGAACGTGTACGAGGCATTATCGAAGAGCTGGGTGCGGCTGACAATGACCCAGGCAGCCCGGAACAGAAGGTAGGCGACTACTATACGAGCTGGATGAACGTCGACAGGGTGAACCAGCTTGGTCTTTCACCGCTGCAACCGGATCTCGATCGAATCGCCGCTATTGAGGATACAGACGGGCTTGCGGCTGAGTTTGGTCGACAGTACTTCATCTACGGCGCCAGCCCTTTTTCTGCAGGCCTTGGCATAAACCCGAAAAATCCTGACGAATACCTGATTAATGTTGGATTGACCGGTCTTGGCCTGCCCGATCGTGACTACTACCTCGAGGATTCTGAACGGTTTAACGAGGTCCGCGAAGAGTACCGGGTGCACATTGCCCAGATGCTCAGGTTTGCCGATTTCCGCGATCCCGTTGAGCAGGCTGAAAATATTCTTGCCCTGGAAACAGCGATCGCCGAGTTGCAGTGGATACGTGCGGACCGACGTGACCGTGACAAGACTTACAACCCGATGACCATCGCTGCCCTGAAAGAGCAGCACCCTGGATTCGCCTGGGACACGTTCCTGGCAAGCCACCGCTTGGAATTCATTGAAAATGTCATCGTCAATCACCCGGATACCATTGGGCCGCTGATTGAGCTGGTGGACGAGCAATCGCTGGACACCTGGAAGGCGTATCTCGCCTATCACCTCATTTCCGGTAACGCCTCTCTCCTTTCAACTGACATAGATGATGCAAATTTTGCGTTTGTAGCGCGGGTTCTCCGGGGCCAGGAAGAGCAGTTGGCTCGCTGGAAGCGCGGGGTGGCGCGAGTGGGTGCGCAGCAGGGGCTTGGGGAAGCACTAGGCCAGATTTATGCAGATCGCTATTTCCCGGAATCCTCAAAGAGCCAGATGCTTGAGTTGGTAGAAAACGTTCGTGCAGCCTACAGGGAACGTATCGAGGGTCTGGACTGGATGGGTGAAGAAACCCGGGAAGAGGCACTAACCAAGCTGGAAGCGTTTTATCCCAAAATCGGTTACCCCAACCAGTGGGTTGATCTAAATGGTATCAGCATTACCAAAGATGACCTCTTTGGTAATGCACGCCGAATTCGGGAATTCTTTGAATTGCGCGATGTCCAGAAACTGAAAACAGGGACGGACAAGGAAGAGTGGTTCATGATGCCCCAGACGGTGAACGCGTATTACCTGCCTAACTGGAACCAGATTGTGTTTCCCGCCGCCATTCTCGAAGCGCCCTTTTTTGACCCCAATGCTGATCCTGCCGTGAACTATGGTGCAATCGGTGCGGTGATTGGGCACGAAATGGGTCACGGCTTTGATGACCAGGGTTCCAAGTATGATTCCAGGGGTATTAAGCGAAACTGGTGGACCGATGAAGATCGGGGCAACTTCTCAGGCAGAACGAAGAAACTGGGCGAACAGTTTGATACCTATGAACCCGTGGAAGGCCACTTTGTGGACGGCAGCTTCACCATGGGTGAAAACATTGGTGATTTGGGCGGTGTTGAAGTGGCTTATCGAGCCTACCGTCTGTCACTGGGTGAGGAGGAAGCGCCGGTGATTGATGGTTTCACCGGTGACCAGAGGTTTTTCCTGGGTTATGCGCAGGCCTGGCGTAGCGAACGTCGGCAGGAATCCATGCTTAACCTGCTTAAGTCAGATCCTCATTCACCGCCGAAGTATCGAGTGAACGGTATCGTGCGTAACGTTGACGCCTGGTACGAAGCCTTTGGCGTCACGGAAGACCATAAGCTGTACCTGCCGTCAGAAGAGCGAGTCAGGATCTGGTAAGGAACTGAACATCCGGGGCACTCGCCCCGGATTTTACCTGAGGGTAGCTTCCAACTCGCTCACGTAGGTGTCGAACACTTCGATAGTGTCGATGATCGGCTGAGGCGAGGTCATATCAATGCCCGCTTTTTTCAGCAGTTCAATCGGGTAATCGTTATCACCGGATCGCAGCATCTCCAGGAATCTCTCCCGGGCCGGTTCACCTTCTTCCAGGATCATTTTTGCCAGCGCGGTCGCGGCGACAAAAGACGTGGAATACTGGTAAACATAGAAGTTATCCGTGCGCAGGAAGTGCGGGATTCTGCTCCAGGTGCTGTCAACAAACGGGTGCATGTTGATCGTTTCGCCATAGTACGTCAGGTGCGTATCGCGATAGATTTTGTTGAGTGAATCCTTGTTGAGTGCCTCGCCTCGTTCTGCCGCGGCGTGGGCGCGCATCTCGAAGTCCGCAAAGAGTGCCTGCGTGTAGAAACCACCACGGAACTCATCCAGGTAAGTCTGCAGAAGGAAGATCTTCTCTTCTTTGGTTTCTGCCTCTTTCAGCATCTTCTGGAACAGGATGGCCTCGTTCGTCATGGATGCAATTTCGGCGATAAAGGTCCGGTAACTCGCGTACATGTACGGCTGCGCTTCATCCGCGAGGTAAGAGTGAATCGAATGGCCGTACTCATGAGCCAGTGTTGATACGCTGCCCAGCGTTCCCGTGTAGTTCATCGAGAGGTAGGGTTTGGAGTTGTAGGTACCCCAGGAGTAGGCGCCACCACGCTTGCCCTTGGACTCGTAGGCGTCCACCCAGCCTTCATCAAAACCTTTCCAGTACACCTCCAGGTAATCATCACCCAGGGGCGTGAGCGCATCAGCCACGATTTGCTTGGCGTCTTCCCAGGATATGTCCTTGATGGTTTCTTCACTGATCGGTGCGCTGGCATCCCAGGGTTCGAGGGTTTCCAGCCCGAGAATATCCTGCCGCAGCCT
Organism: Pseudomonadales bacterium; assembly: GCA_016779585.1. Taxonomy (GTDB): domain Bacteria; phylum Pseudomonadota; class Gammaproteobacteria; order Pseudomonadales; family Azotimanducaceae; genus UBA9659. The sequence continues at coordinate 18,984 of JADHNI010000021.1, read as the reverse complement.
CATGTAACGCTGCAGGGGACCCGAGCCTTCCTGCGCTACCTTGATCAGGTTGGTATAAACCTCGGTTGGAATGGCATTGCCATAGTTCGCAGCATGCAGGGCTGAATCGAATCCGCGAGTCTTTGCATAAAACACGCGGGACTTAACGTGGCCCTCGTAATTTGCCGCCAGGAAGTTTCCGACTTTCTCATACTCGGTGTAGACAGTTTTCCAGGCTTCTTCGCGAACACGTCGATCGGAAGAGTCCATTTTTGCGCCGTAGAGTGCTTTGGTCATCTCGATGGTGTTGCCATCTTCATCAACGATGGTGCCAAGCTTGATGTCGGCGTTGTTGAATGATCCGAAGACGCGTTGGAACTTGCCAAGCGGATCGCTCGCGGCGGCCAGAATCTTCTCTTCGCTTTCGCTGAGTGTGTAATCGCGCATGCGGAGCATCCGGTTGAAGAAGTGACGGTAGATGTGCAGGTCTTCAGTGTCCTCAATGGTCTTCATCAAATCGTCTTCAGGGATGGCGAGAAGTTCAGGGGTAACATACGCCGTGGCTTCACCGTATTTGGCATACAGACCCTGGGCGCGCGAGAAGTTGGCACCATTTTCGCCGTCGCGCATGTCTTCAAAGGATTTCAGGCCCGCGTATACGTAGATGTCGCCGATGAGACTGTTGATATCGTTCATGGTTTCCACCGACGCCAGCAGGGTTGCACCATCTTTGCCGAGTTTGCCTTTGAAAGAGTCGAGTTCAGCGAGTCTGCTTTCGAATTTGATGACATCCGCTTCCCACGCCTCGGTGGACGCGTACATGGAAGACAGGTCCCATTTGTACTCATCATCTATTTCGGAGCGCTCCCTGGGCTCCAGAGCCATGGTTGAAAGGCTCATCGTTACCAGCATCGTGAGCAGTAATGCTGTGATTTTCATAGATATCCCTAACGCTAATTTGGTTGCGGCGACCCGCAAAACCCGTTTACGAGTACCGGCACGGTGTGTGATGCTACCCGATTCCTGCGTCCAATCGTAAGCCCGACGCGGTGAACTGCATCCCTCGAGGGATGGATTGGCTAGAAAATCCGAGTTTTATGGAGATACCAGATGAAAATCCTGCTGCTATTGACGGTGATGTTGTCCAACAGTGTGCTTGCCAGTGACGAGGATGCCATCAGGCAGTTGTACGCTGACTGGCGCACTGCGGTAGAACAAGCGGACATTCCCGGTTACGTTTCCGTGCTGGCGCAGGACGTAAAACTGATGCCGCCTGATGCTGATGCCATTGTTGGCAAAGATGGGTATGGCGACTTTCTTGTACCTGTTTTTGCGGCCGCGACCTACAGGATTGAGGTAATCGGAGACTTTGATATTGAGGTGATGGGTGATGTTGCGGTTGCCGAGTATGAGTACGTCATTCACCTGACCATGAAAGAGGGCGCAGAAATCACTGAACCCGGGGCAATCACAGCGTCGCGCAGCCAGAACCGCTACTTCGACGTATTGAAGCGAGACAGGGCAGGTGAGTGGCGCGTCTGGCGTCATCTGTGGAGAACATTGCCTGCGCCTTAATCATAACTTCATATTCAATTTTCAGACTCTGGATTTCCTCCGGAGTTTGAAAGTCATGTCCTTCGCCGAGAGGTTTTCCAAGCAGTTTTTCAGTCAGGTCCATTCAAGAAATCTCGTATACAACACATGCTGGGAGGACCCGCGATGTGATCGCCAGGCCCTCGAAATCCAGCCAGACCAAAAGTTGCTGGTCATTACCTCTGCCGGTTGCAACACGCTCGACTACCTGCTGGACGGCCCGGCGAAAATATTCGCCATCGATATGAATCCCCGGCAGAACGCGCTGCTGCAATTGAAGATGGCGGCGATCCGGAAACTGGATTACGAAACTTTTTTTCAGATGTTTGGAGAGGGTCGCCTTGAGAATGTTGAAGAGATCTACAACGCAAAGCTGAGGGCGGATCTTCCGGAACGTGCGCGGGCATACTGGGATCGCAAGATCAGCTACTTCAAACCGCACCGTTTTAACCAGTCTTTCTATTTCCGTGGTACGACCGGCTTTTTTGCGCGCTTTGCCAACATCTATCTCAAGTACCGAAAAGCCAGGGAAGCCATTGCGGGCATTTATGACATTGAGTCAGAGGAAGAACGCCAGAACTACTACAACCGATACATCAGGCACCTCATCTGGACGGACCTGATTCGCAGGGTGCTCGGCTACGATGCCACCCTGTCTCTGCTGGGTGTGCCCAAACCCCAACGGCAGCAGATCGAAGAAAAGTACGGCGGCATTGTCCAGTTCATGGAGGATTCCCTCGCCTCCGTGTTTGTTGAAGTGCCGCCCAAGGAGAATTATTTCTGGTGGCTCTACTTCTTCGGTGGCTACCAGAAGGACTGTTGTCCGGAGTACCTGAAGGAAGAAAATTTCGAGAAGTTGAGGGGGCTGGTTGATCGTGTGACCACCTACGACGGCAGCATCCTGGATTTTCTCAAAGGTCATGATGACAAGATAGACCGTTTCATTCTGCTGGATCACATGGACTGGCTCGCTACCTACGGCAAGCCTATCCTTGAAGCGGAGTGGCAGGCGATTGCTGATCGTTCGACGGACCGGACCAGGATCCTGTGGCGTAGTGCGGCGCCTGAAGTGGATTACGTTGACCCGATCACGGTTGAGATTGACGGCGAGCGTCGCCAGCTGGGTGATGTGCTGCAATACAACACGGCGCTTGCCAGCGAACTGCACCAGGTGGACCGGGTGCGCACCTATGGCAGCTTTTACATCGCTGACTGGCAATCCCAGGGGCCTGTTTAGGTGTCAACACTCGCTGATCTCAGGGTCATCTTCCAACTGCTGAGAACGGGTGGTTCAAAATCCAGTGACCATGCGACACGCCTGAACCAGTTCTACCAGAACCAGGCGGGTGACTATGATGAGTTCCGCAAACGACTGTTACCCGGGCGTGAGCAACTGATCTCCAGCATGGAGTTGCCTGAGCAAGCCCGGGTTGTTGACCTGGGTGGCGGAACCGGAGGTAATCTGGAAGCTCTCACCGCCAACCAGAAAACCCGGATAGCTCATTGGCATCTGGTAGACCTGTGTCGCCCGCTTTTGGATGTGGCAGGGCAGCGCTGTCATGAGAATACATACAGTTTTGTGCAGCTGCATGAAGCTGACGCAACAAAATGGCAGCCTGAAGCCGAGGCGGATCTCGTGCTTCTTTCATATTCCCTGACCATGATTCCTGACTGGATCGGCGCGCTGGAAAATGCGCTGCGCATGTTAAAACCCGGTGGTCAGGTCGCCGTTGTGGATTTCTACGTTTCGCGTAAATATTCGGAAGGTGTTCAGCATGGCGCTTTCACGCGTCACTTCTGGCCGCTCTGGTTCTCCTGGGACAATGTATTTTTGTCACAAGATCACTTGCCCTGGCTGCAGGCGCATACGGAAACGGTCAGGCTGAGGGAAGATGTGACCCGGTTACCGTTCCTGCCGGGTTCGCGGGTGCCCTGGTACAGCTATGTCGGCAGGAAAACCCGGGGCTAGACGGCCTTAAGTGTCCAGGTCTCTTCGTGGGAGATACTTTCTCCTTTCGCCAGCGTCACAAGCGGTGACAGGGTCTCCAGCTCCAGGAGTTCTCCGTCGGTGTACACCTCAAGATTGCAGTTGCCGTCGGGGTAGGTGGCGTTTTCATCATAGCCTGCGGTCTTCGTGAACCGGTCCTTTCCGACCTCGTAGTGCACTTCAGATTTACGATGCAGGAACCCCAGCTTTAATGGTTCTGTGTCTACTCGCTGTTCGATCATCACGGGATTCGCCCAGGTGATTCGCGTGTCATTGATGTTCGTGTATGACCAGAGTGACAAATGCCGATCGGGCAGGTAGGCCGCCTCATTGGATTCGTCAGCGTGCCCCGGATGTGATCTTGTTTCAGGTTGGGGCACGATAGCGGTGCCACCCGGGCGAAGAATCGTCAGTGACCAGGCTGAGACCGGGCTTGCGATATCAGTCAGCGCGGTGACCTCGTGAGTAATCGTCAGTTGATGGGCAGTTAAGTGCAATTCCATGCTTTTTTGAATCTGCCGTTCGGGCGGTGCAATCAGCTTTACGTGATGATCGTTATACTCGATCAGCTCCACCGGTTGGTTGTCGGGGTAATAGGTGGCGGCACTCTCTGGAGCGAGCCAGATCCGATGCCCGCCGCGCAGGCGAAACTGGGATTCCCCGGATTGCCCCAGCTGCGCTTCCATTAGTCCGAGGATGTTTTCGCTGTCTTTGCGCTTGAAGCTCAGGATACGGGGTCCGACTTCCAGCGTGGCAATGACCTCGAGGAATTCGTTTTCGAGTACCAGGGTCTCTTCCCAGCCAAAATGGCTCTCAACTTTCATGGTCGCATCTGGATCTTCAGATCGCGGAAATTGTGTTTCATGGCGGCCCGGTAAGCAGGGCGTTCGTGCATCGGGTTCTGGTAGGCCCTGGCAGGATCCGCGACCTCAGCTCCGACCACATCTGCCCAGTCCAGCGCCACCGTCATCAGGATATCCAGTTCTGAGAAGGTACTGCCCCATATGGGTTTGTCAGCAGAGAGCTTTGGCAGCACGGAGTTCAACATTTTTTCGAAGTAGGCCAGGCAGGATGTCACCGCAGCAGGTGCCTCCCCGTAAATGTCCGGCAGGTCCTTGTGGCGCCTGACGACATAAAGGGAGGTAGCATCCAGCTCCATCAGGATGAACGACACCCACTCGTCATAAGCTGCCTTGCCGGCGGTTGATTGTTGATAGTCGTCGAAGGGCATCTCGCCGATACCTCGCAGGTACTTCAGGATGGCATAGCTCTCACTGAGTACCAGCTTGCCCTCCGATGTCTCGTGAACCAGGGTTGGTATCTTCTGCTTGGGATTCAGGCGGGTGAATTCATCCGTTCGTGTCTCGCCGGTGCGTGATTCAATTCGTCGGGTGCCGTACTCGATCCCGAGTTCGTGCAGCATCCAGTGGACGCGCAGTGTTCGTGTTGTGCCGACACCCCAGACGGTGATAGGTGTGGTCATGAAGCATCTTCATCAGAATATCCAGCTCAGTATGGAATCTGCCAGCGTGATGAGCAATGCCGCGACAAAGGTTGTGCCGATGTCATCGATTTCAAAGTCATCAATCAGCTGATCGGTGATCCACAACAGAAAGGTGTTGATGACGATGAGGAAGACTCCCAGTGTGATGATGATGAAGGGGAGTCCCAGTAGTTTCAGCACGACACCCAGCGTGACATTGATCAGTCCGTAGACGATAGCCACGATGACGCTGGTGCCGTAAGACTCAACGTACATGCCGGGCAACAACTTTGCGATACCGACAATGACGGCAGCAAGACACAGAATATGCAGAATCAGTTCAATCATAAAATCACTCCTTGCCACTGGTTATTCAAATTGCGTGCCATCATAACCTGTTGATTTTTAAAAGGTGCTCCTGGAAAAGGGTGGTGAAATCCACCAATTTCTCGTGAATGAGGCTAGTCTTCCTCGAGCACGGCCTGAATCATCGTCATCCGGTCATGGATCCTGCCGGGCATGGATCTCCAGTAATAGGTGAATGTCATCAGCGGAACTGCGAGGGCCCAGGCGCGCGCTCTCAACCACTCAGCTTCAGAGACGCCCACTGCGTCCCGGAAAGCCTTCCTGTCAACCCTGGTAAATATCTCCCAGGCCCCGTGCAGGTCTATGGCCGGGTCACCGATACCCAGGCCGCCAAAGTCGAGAATGGCGGTAAGCCTGCCCGCTTCGTCGACCAGCAGATTCTCGGCGACAAGGTCACTGTGGAACCAGGTGTTCCCAACTGCATCCGGTTGATCAAGAGCCTGCTCCCATATCGTGAGAATCCGATCCAGGTCGAGATCAAGACCATCAATGTTGCGGCAGCCATCGACATTGCGATGAAACTGCCGGTCATGTTGTTTAAGCGACTGGCCTCGATAGGGGCGCAGCGTTTCTCTGACCACGTCGGGCAGGGGTATGGCGCGCAGTTGCCTGATCGCCCTGGCCAGATCCTGGGTCAGCGCCGCGTTGGCAGGTGAACCCGCATTAAGACGGGTGCCCGGAATCCATCTTTGCACCGACCAGGTTTCAGGAAAAATGAGCGAAGGTTGACCCAGGGCGATGATTTCAGGAATACGGATGTCCAGGTGATCTTGCAGAACTCTCTGCCATTGATGTTCTTTCACGATGGTGTCGCCACCGCCTGGTTGCCTCGGCAATCGAACCAGGTAATCGGTTCCGAGTCGATAGAGCCGGTTACTGGATCCCGACTGGCCAGGTGGCTCCAGGGGTAAACCGGCCCACTCAGGGAACTGTTCAGCGACCAGGCGTTTTACCAGCAGGTCATCAATCGGAATCTCGTTGGCATGCACTAGCAACAACTGCCCTGGCTGACATCTACCATTGATGTGCCTCGCTCCTCTGTCTGGTGATGCCCGCGTGGGTCATACCGGCTGAAGTGGAGTCGTTTCATGGTGTTTCTCCAAAATGGTTCAGGGTTGTTCGCTGCATCAGTCTTCCAGCATGAAGTCGATCATGGACCTGATCGCCACGTGGCCAACACTGTAAAAATAATAAGTGTTATATCAACACCCTGCATGTAAATCGTGGCGCAAATGGTGGCACACTAGGTGATCTATTTTGATTCCACGGGAGACATCGCATGCTGGACCTGTATTACTGGCCAACACCTAATGGCAAAAAAGTCACCATACAACTGGAGGAATGTGGCCTCGAATACAATGTCGTGGAATGCAACATTGGCAAGGGTGACCAGTTCACCGATGAGTTTCTTTCCATCAACCCGAACAACCGGATGCCCGCGCTGGTGGATCACGACCCCGTAGATGGTGCGGGTCCGCTTTCGGTTTTCGAATCCGGTGCCATCATGCTTTACCTTGCTGAGAAAACCGGCAGGTTCATGCCGTCAGACCCGAGGGGGAAGTACAACGTGATCCAGTGGGTCATGTGGCAGATGGCAAACCAGGGTCCCAAGACGGGCGAATGCGGGCATTTCAGGCGCCTGAAAGATTCAGAAGGTGACCAGTCTTATGCGGTCACCCGCTTTACGGATGAGGTCAACCGCTTCTACGGTGTCCTGAACAACCAGCTCTATAATCAGCGATACCTGTGCGGTGATGAGTACACCATTGCGGACATGATCTGCTACCCGTGGACCATTAACTGGGAAGGCCAGGGGCAGGACATCAACGAGTTCAGGTACTTCAAGCGCTGGTTTGACGAACTGAGTGAACGCCCGGCGGTCCAGCGCGGCATGGCTGTTGGTTCAGAGATGCAGAATAACTTTTCGAGACTCTCAGAAGATGAAATCAAGAACCTGAGAGCGCTCTTGTACAACCAGCGCGCAAGACCCGCCCCGGAGACCGGGGGGCTTGAGTCATAGGATGCTTACATCCTGAGTGCAAAAGTTACTTGTCGGTAACAGCACCCTCAGAGGCAGAGCTGACCAGCTTTGCATACTTCGCCAGCATGCCTTTGGTTGCATAGGGTTCGGGCTGCGTCCATTTGGCTTTTCGCTTCTCGAGTTCAGCTGCGTCCACCTGGACATCGATCGTTTTCGCTTCTGCATCGATCATGATGGTATCGCCGTCTTCGATCAGCGCGATCGGACCACCATCGAAGGCTTCCGGAGTAATGTGACCAATCACAAACCCGTGGGAACCACCGGAGAATCGGCCATCGGTAATTAGTGCCACGGAATCAGACAGTCCGCGACCATTGATGGCACTGGTCGGAGAAAGCATCTCTCTCATGCCGGGACCGCCGCGAGGACCCTCGTAACGAACCACGACGACGTCGCCTTCGACAACCGTACCGTCGAGAATGGCTTTAAGGGCTGCTTCTTCGCCATGGAAACACCGTGCTTTACCGGTGAACTGCAGGCCTTCATGCCCTGTGATCTTGGAAACAGAACCCTCGGGCGCGATATTGCCCCTGAGCACCACCAGGTGGGAATCTTTCTTCACCGGGTTATCCATCGGGCGAATCACATTCTGGCCGGCGGGATAGGGCTCAACGGTTGCCAGGTTTTCCGCAAGTGTCTTGCCTGTCACTGTCAGGCAATCGCCATGCAACAGACCTTCGGCCAGCAGGGTTTTCATCAGCGGCTGGATACCACCGATAGCGATCAGCTCGCTCATGGAGTACTGACCCGCGGGACGCATGTCTGCCAGTACGGGAACGCGATCACCGATACGGGTGAAGTCATCAATGGTCAGCGGAATACCCGCAGCGTGGGCAATCGCCAGCAGGTGAAGCACGGCGTTGGTTGAGCCTTCAAGGGCAATGACCGTGGTGATCGCATTTTCAAAGGACTCCATGGACAGGATGTCTGATGGCTTGATGCCGCGTTCAATCAGGTTTACCACGGCTGCGCCGGCTGCGTAGCTGTCTTTACGTTTGTTGTCAGAAATGGCTTCCTGGGCGGAGGAGTTGGGCAGTGACAGTCCCAATGCCTCAATCGCTGAAGCCATGGTGTTGGCCGTATACATGCCGCCGCAGGAACCCGGCCCCGGTATCGCCGTGGACTCCACTTCTTTTAGTTCGATATCGGATATTTTTCCGGCGGCGTGCTGGCCAACCGCTTCAAACACAGAAACCACATCACGTCGCTCTTTACCGGGCTGAATGGTGCCGCCGTAGACAAAAACACTGGGTCGATCGATGCGCGCCATGGCCATGGCACAGCCGGGCATGTTCTTGTCGCAGCCACCGATGGCAACAAAACCATCAAAACCTTCTGCGCAGACGACCGTTTCGATGGAGTCAGCAATAACCTCGCGAGATACGAGGGAATAACGCATGCCGGGGGAACCCATGCTGATACCGTCTGACACGGTAATTGTGTTGAAGGTGACGGCCTTGCCCCCTGCTTCGTCAGCGCCCATGCCAGCTGCATCAGCGAGTTCGTTGATATGCATATTGCACGGCGTGAGATTGGACCAGGTAGACGCGATACCGACCTGGGATTTGCTGAAGTCCTCCTCGGTAAACCCGACGGCATACAGCATTGCTCGTGCAGCGGCTTTCTCGTTTCCATCTACAACGAGTGATGAGTAAGGGCGTTTACTGGTGTCTTTGGCCATGATGTTCCAGGTGTTTCGAGTGTTGACGCAGCAAATTACACGAATGGCTGGCGCGATGCCATCGACAAGTTTGCAAGATAGAATGTCGAAAAGCGGAATGGATGGACGACATGATCAGCGACTTTCAGGGTGTGGCTTATAACCAGGTGCCGCATTCCCAGAACGAGATTCATGGTGACAAGGTCGCGAGGGACTTTGGTTTCAAGGGCGGGCTTGTGCCGGGTGTCACGGTTTCCGCTTACCTGATTCATCCCGCTGCGGTTGCCTTCGGTATGGATTACCTCACAAAAGGTTTTGCTCACGTCCGGGTGAACTCTCCGCTTTATGATGAAGAAGTTTTCAGGGTAGAGATAGAAAACCAGGATGAGCATGGTTACCGGGCCAGCCTGATCCAGCCTGAGGGTAAACCCACCGCCGCGGCAGAACTGAAGATTCCGGAAGTTGCCTTACCTGCACCGCAGCGCCGGGGAGATCCTGTCGCTGACAAGGGTTTTGAACCGCCGAGGGCCACACCGGAAAACATGAGACGCCTGATGGAGGAGGGCTGCAAGTCTTTTGTTTATCGTTGGAACGCTGACCACGACATGAGCACCTACCTGCGGGACAGATCAGAAATGGCGCCGGTGTTTGCTGAAGCAGGTTATGCCAATCCGTCGTTTGTATTGGGCGTTTCCAACTGGGTGCTGGCATCCAACGCCTATATGAACCCCTGGGTGCACATGGAAACCCGATCACAGAATTTTGCACCGATACCTGCTGGTACCAAAGTGCTGGGCGAGATGGCGATCACAGATATCTTCAACCGCAAGGGTCATGAGTTTGTAGATGCGACGATCAACCTGTTCGATTTCGACGCGGACACCTGTTTTGCCAGCATTGATCTCCGCGCCATCTATAAACTTCGTGGGCTTTAGTCCCAGATCGGTCTGGCGAATCTGACAGCCATGGCGCTGCCACCACCAACGAGCCGGTTGGCCAGGGTATAAGACGCAGCTTATGTCGGACCTGGTCTCATTCTGAGTCGCGATATGCATTGCGAATTGCAAAAAGCGTTATGTGTAGTGTCTGAAATTTAAGGATCTTCAGGCGCAGGATGCGGTGAACAGCAGTGTTTTAGGTAATCATAAGATCTGGCATAGAACTTGTTTATAGGTCATTGGTTTGTCAGAACACGAAGAGCGATAAACGTGAAGAAAGGTATAACGCTGGCGGTATTCATCATAGCTGTCCTACAGGCTTTGGATATACCCATCTGTCATGCGTCCAATCTTCGCCTTGTTCTTGACGATGTGACTATAAGGTCCGGAGTCGACCAGCCCAAATCGACCGAGGCTCAGGAACTTTTAGCTATTGAGGCATCGCCAGTGATTCCAACCACAGCCTTCGAGCCCCTCGATCCTGATGGGAGAAACGCTCGTGTATCTGATGAACCTGTTAAAAACCTCATCGAAGAGTGGCCCAGAGAGTCGAAAGCAAGCCGCTGGCGCCGCTTTACATTCCTGACACAACCCTGGCAGTAGCCCTTCGCTACACTGTGCATCCTTTTGGCATGTTTTGAAGAGAGTGCATATGAGCGTAATGGAAATAGGACAAAAACTGGTCGCAGCTGTGAACTCAGGTCGTGAATCTGAAGATGCTTTTGTCGTTGATTTCTATGATGAAAACATCATCAGTATTGAAGGGCAGGGCAGCGAGGAGATGCCACAGGGAATGAATGGTCTCGGCGCTGTCCAAGGCAAACACAACTGGTGGTATGACAACAACGAAGTGCATGGGAGTGTGGCGACCGGGCCTTACTGCGGTCACCGGGATGATCAGTTTGTGGTTCGGTTTAACCTGGATACCACTCCCGTGGGCGGTGAACGAGGCCAGATGGAAGAAGTTGCCATCTTCACGGTCGCAAACGGCAAGATCGTCCAGGAAGAATTCCTGTACCTGATGGGTTAGCAAACAGCCCTGAGCGTTACTTGAGGTGATCGTGTGGGACCTAAAGCTGGTAAGCGGGTAAAGCCGTATCGTGGACGACCATAAAGAGCTAAACAGAACCTGAACGAGCCGGAAACTTTTGGTCTGATCGCGGGTCCTAATACGTACATGAGATAGGGTCCCGATTTTCTCTCCCCTGTTGGGACCCGGACTCCGACGAGTCAGGCACACTGACCCTTTCCAGGGCCAGGCGTTTGCCTAGCCCTTTTTTATTCTGCTTTATGCAGCTTCTTCAGCCCGAATTGGTGGGGTGCGGATCACTTCGAGCATGTCCTGGCGTTTTGGTCCTCGCTGGAAACGGGCCCGGTTGTTTCGCTCCCTGCCTCGAAGCATGTAACGCAGAATCGTCCAGCGGACCTTCGAGTCTTTCAGGAAGTCGCCAGGTTTCTCCATCAGGTTGAAAGAGCGCATGGCACCACGCAGCACGTGAATCTGCTCCCGTGAAGCACCGGCGATGGCATCCCCGAAAGAGGCCCTCAGCCATTTTTTGAAGCCTTTCTTGTCGTCCAGGGAGCGCCCTTCGAAGATGGCTTTGGCGCGATCAATACCCTGCTTGTCTTCGCGCAGGCTCATCTCGAATATGGGGCGCAGTCGTTCTTCTGTCCTGCGGTTGAATTCCAGCGCCCGGTCAAGCGGCTCGCTGACATCTTCAAGCAGGTCAGCGAGCAGGTGAGCGTGAATGATGCCAGTTGAACAGCCTCGACCGTAAAGCGGGTTTGTTCGAACTGCTGCATCACCCACCGCGAAGTAATTTCGTGCCACTGGTTTACCGTCCTTAACGAAGTGTTTCCAGACGGCGTGGATATTGCCGAAACCAAATGACGACGTGGTGGGCACTGATTTTTCGGCGTTTACCCAGGGATAGAGCCCGGGAATGGCGCAGCAGATCTGGTTGAACCTGCCGGGGTCTTTCACGGCTTCGCGCAATTCTGTCTCATGGTTTGGCAGGCAAAGGATCACAGCAAAGTGCCCGTTGTCCCCCGGGAAGACGCCAAACTTGATATAGCCAAGATCACCTGCCGATCGGTCCTTGCCCGTTCTTGGAGGTTCTTTTTCACCGGGTTTCAGCTTGAAGTGGCGTGTGTAATAGACAATCTCAGCATCGTTATCTTCGACGTCAATGGTGGCCCCCAGGTCAGAAAGCCAGCCGGGGAATCTGGAGTTCCGGCCGCTCGCGTCGACGATAACGTCTTGCATGACGGTTTGAGTTTCACCACGTTCAATCTGGAGCTGGATACCCTTGACGTTGATCTCACCGTTTTCGACAGACGCTTCCATGCCGATGATATTGTTGCGGTTGTTTATGGTGACGTTCGGCCGGCTTTCCACGTAACGGCGCAGTACCGTTTCCATGGTGGCGCGGCGGCACATGAGCAGCCACATTGCATCATCGCCGGGTTCCGGGATGTAATCCGCTTTCATCTCATCCGGCAGCATTTCTGCGAACGTCACCTTGCGTGCGCCCGCTTCCCAGAAATTGTCGACAAGCTCCGGGTAGTTCTGCTGCATCATGTTGCACATGACGGCCAGGAAAGCATGCGGATGGCGGAACTGCGCAGCGCCCCGACGTTGCCATTCAAAAAACGCCTGGTCCGCATCACCTTCGGGTGGTGCGACGTCACGCTCGTAAACCGTCACCTGGTAACCCTTGCTGGAGAGTGCCAGTGCAGTACAGAGACCGCAGATGCCGGCGCCGATAACACCGATGTTTTCGTTTGTTTCAGTCATGGATTTCGGATAGAAAACTAAGCATGAGTTGATTGACCTCGTCCTGAGCTTCCTGTTGCGTCCAGTGTCCGATGCCGTCGATCAGTTCGTTGATTCTCAGGTCAGTCACGTGATTGGGCATGGCCTTAAGCGCTTCTGCGGCCATCATGATGACGCCGTCTTTGCTCCCTGCCGCGAACATGGCCGGTTGTTCAATTTTGCTCGGCGAATCTTTTGTCAGTTCCCAGGTGAGGTTGTGGTTCCGGTAATAGTTGAGCGGTCCACGGAATCCACTGGCTTCAAACTCGCCCGTGTAAAAGTCCAGGTCCTGTTCGGTGCACCAGTCGCCCAGCGTGCCCGGGTCTTCAATATCCGAAAGCAGGTCAGAATCCTCGGTCTTGGGTTTCATGCCGCTGGGATCAAAGCTGCCAGAGCCCAGATAGAAGAACTTGCGCAGGTTAACGCGAACGTTGGATTCCCACTCTTTTTCCGCAACTCCCGGTTCCTGGAAATACAGCTGGTAAAAGAACTGTCCCTTAAAGATCGCCTTCATCGTGTCCAGGGGCGGCGCTTCCGGGCGTCCTGAAAAGGGTACAGACAGTACACCAACAGCGCTGACCCGGTCCGGGTGATTCAGCGCACAGCTCCATGCTGTCGGACCACCCCAGTCATGCCCAAAGACCACCGCAGTCTCGTAGCCGAGGGCCGGGATCAGCCCGATGATGTCGTTCGTGACTTCCACCTGGTTATAGGTGCTGATGTCCTGCGGTTTTTCACTTTTGCCGTAGCCACGCATATCGACAGCAACAGCGTGGTAGCCGGCAGCTGCGAGGGCGGGAATCTGGTGGCGCCATGAATACCAGGATTCCCGGAACCCATGAACCATCAGCACCAGCGGACCTTCACCGGCTTCAGCAACATTCAGCTCTATACCGTTTGTGGCAATCCGGCGCTGGGTAATGTTGTTCCCTGCAGTCATGAGCCGGAGACAATGCTGCCGCGGGCAGAGTCAGTGTACTCACCGTCCTGATAGGCGACAGCGCCGCCAATCACAACCGTATCAACGCCGATGGCATCACGAACGTAGCGGTGACCGTCGCCTGGTACATCGTCTGTATAGTACTCATCACCACGATCTATCTGCTGCGCATTGAAGATTGTCACGTCCGCGGCGTAACCTTCTTTCAGTACACCTCGATCCTTCATACCCCAGATGTTGGCAGTATCCAGCGTAATTTTCTTCACGGCCTGTTCAATAGTCAGTGCTTTACAGTTTCGAACAAACTGGCTGAACAGGTAACCGGTGTCACCGTAGGTGGAAAACGACAGGATATGTGCACCACCATCGCTCGCGCCCAGGTGAACCCTCGGGTTTGCCAGCAGGTCACCAACAACCGCATCGTCGGTATGACCCATGTTTGCCGCCAGGAAGTGCGCCTGCAGGTCTTCTTCCAGGGAAAGGTCGATCATGGTTTCGATTGCCGTTGTATTTCGCATGGCGGCGATTTCGGCGAGCGTCTTGCCGACCAGTGCCTGGTTGGCCTCGCTGTCTACCTGGCGCAGGACCAGCATGTCCCACAAGGGGGACATGGTTTCCGCTTCTGCGACCATCTGCTTGCGTTGTTCCTCATTCCTGAAGGCTGCAACGATGTCATCATGGGTACCGAAGCGCATTACCTGGTACCAGCTTGGCAGCCTGATAAACAGCAGGCTAGGAACTTCGAAGCAGAAGCTGATGTCGATTGGCCGGGTCTGTACCTGTGGCCATACACGCGCGCCACGCTGGAACTGTTCGTCCACGCGTGCCATGACTTTCGAGACGCTGTCGTCATCGGTTGCGTTCACAAACAGCGGTGAGAAGGTGGTGGTGATTTTATATTTCAGGCTGATCTCGGCGAGCTGGTCGATTCGAGCGACGGTCAGGTCTGCGTCGTAGAACTCATGCACAATCTGCAGGATCTTGTTGTGTTCGCTCAGTACTTCACAAAGGGCGTGCAGTTCCCGCTGGTCGGCATAGCGACTGGGTACCGGCTGCAATGTTTCGTCCATATCCACGAAACTTGTGCTGAGTCCAATCGCGCCAGCTTCCAGGCACTCGGTAAGCAGCGCCTGCATCGCCTTGATTTCTTCTTCATTTGCGGTGCGCTCCATGGAAGCGTCACCCATGACCCATAGTCTCAGTACGCTGTGCCCAACCAGTGGTGCCACGTTAATGGTCAGGCCTTTTTTTATACGCGTGATGAACTCATCGAAAGTTTCCCAGTTCCATTCAACACCTTCTTCAAAGGCCTTGATGGGCATTTCCTCGATCTGGTTGAACATACCCACCAGCTTCATTCGGTGTTCTGCCTTGAGTGGTGCGAGAGACAGGGAGCAGTTTCCCGGCACAATGGTCGTAATGCCGTGCTCGATGGCTGGTTTGGCTTTGCCGTCCCAGAGCAGCTGTGCATCAAAGTGGGTGTGTGGGTCGATAAATCCAGGTGCAACCGTCAAACCGGTTGCATCGATTTCTTCAGCTGCACTGTCGGCAATGCTGCCCGTCGACACGATCCTGCCGTCGTTTATGCCAATGTCGCCGATGTAACCCGGCATACCGGTGCCATCAACGATAGTGCCGTTTCGAATAATGAGATCCAACATGTTCAAGTCCATCTCTTCTTATTGATATCTGTTGTAAGACACCTGGAGTGCATCACGCACCTTGTCCCAGGAATGTCCCTTAATGTCTTCGATGGTCTCTGCGTCGCAGGAACGCATCAGCGCGCTTGTTGCCATCTGGTCGAGAGCCACCTCGCTGATACCGCCATTGTCATACTCGATTTTCACGATCAGTTCCGCGATGCCCTCGTGGGCAGCAGCGAGCCGTGCTTCTTTAATTTTTGCTGCCACGCTACTGCGGTGCGGCCGGTGGTTCGATGAAGATCAGGTCGCTGGGCAGAATCGGGTTGCCTGCCCGGGGAGAACCTTCCGGTGCGCCCGGTCGCATGAACACATGCAGGTTCCAGCTTTGCAGCATACCGCAGGCGTCTGCGGTATCGAGGTCGGAAAGTTCCCGGGCAGCAATGGTCTCCCAGGTATCGTCCGCCAGCGGATAGATCGTCTTGCGTCGTGGTGTCAGGTCAGACATGGCTTGCTCTCTTGTAACTTGTGGTTTTAGCAGGGATCTCAACATAACCGAGAAACCCACACCTGTCACGGGTCATCACTTGTGCAGATGTTGTCCATCACCTATGGTGACGGAAGTGTCATTTCACAGGTTAAGGAGGCAGTCCAATGTGGCTGAGACTCAGGCAGATTGCGGGTGTCGCTGAAAAACTGGCGCCGGTCGAAAACGATCTCAAGGCGGTGCTGGGCATTGAAGTCTGCTACCGCGATCCCGGTATAGACTTTTTTGGTTTGGAAAATGCCTTGTTTCCCATTGGCGACCAGTTGCTGGAGGTCGTTGCTCCGATTCAGGACAACACTGCTGGCGGCAGGTACCTGGAGCGCCGCGGAGGTGATGGCGGGTACATGGTAATTACCCAGTGCGATGACCACCCGCCCAGGAGAAAGCGAGTGGAAGAATTGGGTGTTCGGCTTGTGCACAATACACAAAGCAGCGAATACATCTGCATGCAGCTGCATCCGCGTGATACGGGCGGCACCTTTTTCGAAATAGACCAGCAACTGGGTGATCGCGCCCTGGAGCGGGATGGACCCTGGCATCCTGCCGGTCCGGATTGGCAACGGGCAAAGAAGCTGGATCGCGTAACCGGTATCAAGGCCGCCGAGGTGCAGTGTGATGATCCGGAAACGGTGGCGAAACGTTGGTGCGAAATAGCCGAGATCGATGCGGATTATTCTGATGGGCAATACCACATGGCTCTGGAGAATGCGCATGTCAGGTTTGTGTCCTGCGCCGACGGCAGACCTGAAGGTCTGGGCGGTATCGATCTCATCACGGCTGATCGCGATGCAATCCTGGCCAGTGCAGATGAGCGGGGTGTGATCTCTGCTGACAACCAGGTGATGCTGTGTGGTATGAGGATGAACCTTCTATGAGCTACACCGATATTGAATACGAGGTGCGCGGCAACGCAGCAATCATCACACTGAACCGGCCGGAGACGCTGAATGCGCTGACCTACCACACGCTGCGTGAAATTCGCACTGCCGTGGAACTGTCAGTGGATGATCCTGGCGTCATTGGCATTGTGTTCACGGGCGCAGGCCGCGGATTTTGCTCCGGGCTGGATGCGCAGGTCCTGGCGAGCGTGACCAGCAGCGGAGAATCAGGGACTTCATCGACAAAACAGGAGGGTGACCTGCCGGGTCTCTTTTCTTACCTGCTCGAAGTTCCCAAGCCGGTGATTACCGCGATGAACGGGATTGCCGCCGGGGGAGGTCTTATCCTGGCCCTGATGAGCGACCTCCGTTTTGCCTCGGCAGAGGCTGCCATCACGACGGTGTTTCTCAAGCGTGGACTGATTGCGGAACATGGTTCCAGCTGGATTCTGCCAAGACTGGTGGGCACAGGCCGGGCGCTGGATCTGCTCTGGGCCAGCGACAAGGTAAGTGCCACTGAGGCACTGGAGTTGGGACTGGTTGATCGAGTTTCGGAACCCGACAGCCTGATTGATGATGCGGTGGCATACCTCGATAAGCTCGCGGCGACGTCAGCACCGGCGGCGATGGCGGCAACGAAGAAGCTGGTGTATGCCCACCTGGGCGTGGGATTTCGCGATGCGCTGGTTGAAGCGGACAAGGTGCAGAATGAGTTTGTCGCGAGACCCGACGCGAAAGAAGGTGCCATGGCGTTGCTCGAGAAGCGAGCGCCAAACTTTGAGCGGCTGGGCACGACAGGCAAAGAGTGACGACGGAAATAGTTGTCAGTTCAGATCAGCCTTTTGAGGTTGAGTTCAAGGTATTCGAGGAAGATACCTGGCTGGTGATGAGTGCCAGCAACCATATTCGGGCTGTCCGGGAACCCCTGGAAGAACTGCAGAACAGGGCAATTGATCAATCGCCTTTGCCTATCGGCAGGTTAGAACTGCGTGGCAATGCTGCTTTTGCAGTTGTTCACGACTTTGATCGAGCCACGCCTTTTTCTGAATCAGCGGTTCAGGATTGTCTGGTTGATCTCTGCCGTCATATTGAAGAAGGTGGACTCAAAAGCCTTGCTATTCAAGCCCTGGGGGGATTCCATCGTGCAGAACCCCTGGAAGAATCAGTCCGGCGAATTCGCGAAACGAACTGGCCGGACTGTCTTGAAAGAATCTGGGTGATAACACCCGGATGATTATTCGAACTCGCGCTCTTTCCACCAGGGAAAGAATTCTGGCATATCGGTGCTGACCTTGCCGGGGAACTCCGCGGGTCTTTTCTCAAGGAAAGACTGTACACCCTCGTGAGCGTCGGCAGAGCTGCCGGTGTAGTAGACACCGCGACTGTCCAGCTTGTGCGCCTCCATCGGATGATCTGCTCCGAGCATCTGCCACATCATGTGGCGAATCATGGTGACCGAAATGGCTGAAGTCTGTTCTGCGAATTCATGGGCAAGGTCCCTGGCCGCAGGAAGCAGGTCTTCTTCCTTGTGAACGCTGCGCACGAATCGTCGGTCAAAAGCTTCCTGGGCATCAAATATCCGTCCTGAGTAGGCCCACTCGAGGGCGGTGTTAATGCCGACACATCGGGGCAGGAACCAGCTTGAACAGGCTTCCGGAACGATGCCGCGTTTCGCGAAAACAAAGCCGTACTTTGCTTTTTCCGAGGCCATGCGGATATCCATGGCGCACTGCATGGTGGCTCCGACGCCGACAGCTGGGCCGTTACAGGCCGAGATAATCGGCTTCAGGCTGTTGAACAATCGCAGTGTGAGAACGCCGCCGCCATCACGAGGCACTGTTTTGCCATCGTTCCTGCCATTGTCATCATAGTCGAAAGTATTGCTTCCACCGGAAAGGTCAGCGCCGGCACAGAAAGCCCTGCCCTGGCCGGTAAAGATAATCGCCTTAACGTTATCGTCAGCATCGGCTTTGTCCATTGCATCCATGATTTCCGATGACATCTGGCCGTTGAATGCATTGAGTTTCTCCGGGCGGTTCAGCGTGATGGTCAGGATGTTGTCTTCAACCTCGTAGATAATGGCTTCGTAGTCCATGGGAATCCTCAGTTATGTGAAT
>JADHNI010000092.1 GCA_016779585.1 Pseudomonadales bacterium | reverse complement strand
GTCATATGGTGACCCATGACTTCGCAGGCATTTCCCACGTCAATTCCATAACCCTGGCGAACTCAGGCGCATTGGATATTGATGATGGAACCCTGGTGGTGAACGATAATTCCAGGGTGGGCTTTGCTTCAGGGCTTTCAATCAATCCAGCACCGGGTGGAACTCTCCAGCTTGATGGTGGCCTGGTGGTCGAGGGAACCCTTACATTAAATGGCGGCGCATTGACAACCACCTCTGCTGCGGCAGTTGACGTCATTGGCAATATGACCGTCACGCTGGATAACAACCCAACGCTTGATGTTCAGGTTATTAACCGGGGTGCCCTGACGGTGTCCGGTCTCTCTGGTTCAGTGTCTGGAGACGAGCACATCTATAATCAGGGAATCCTGAAGCTCGAGGGTAACGGCAATGTTGATCTGGCTATTGATAACTTCAGTGGCGGCATTGTCGAGGTGGGCTCCACGTCAACGACCATCATGGTGACGCACTCGAAAGACGTTGACAACTTCGCTGACGGTATCTATCGATTGGATACACCCGGCAGCACTGGAGGGACAACAGTTGAACTGAGCGGCGCTGGCTTCAATAACCAGGGCATACTTCAGATTCTGGATTCTGGTGGAGGTGGTCCACGCCTGTTCGATACAAACGGCAATACCCTCAACAATTCTTTCGGTGTGATCGATGTTCTGGCAGATGCAACCATAGATATTGAAGGCGGTTTGCTGGATAACCAGAACGGCGATATCTACGTGGCGACTTCGGTAAACCTCAACATCGATGGAGGCACCGGCGGCAACATCGACTGGGACGGCGGTTCCAGGTTCTCCGGCCTGGGCAACGTTAACTTCGTAAACAACGTTACCCTGACGCTGCTCTCGGATGCGTTTTTCAATTCCGGTGTCCTGGTTAACACCTCGGCTGGTGATCTTACGATTACCGGTGCGCACCAGCTGTGTATTGATCCCGGATCTTCGTTTGCACTCAACAGTGATGATGTGATTTCAACGTCGGGTCTACAGAATAACGGCTTTCTGGATCTGAACGGTGACAATGTGTCTGTTTCAGCACCGGTGACGAACTTCGGAACGGTCAATGTGGTGGGGGCGTCAGGAGCTGGCACCAAGACCTTTACTGGTGGTTTCAATAACTTTGGCACTGTCTCGCTGGGTGTTGCCAGTGGCGAAACAAACACCCTGTGGGTGACCACGCAGCTCATCAATGAGCATTCCGGTTTTATTCATTCCTTCGACAACGGTGGTGCCACCAATGAAAACGTGCTTCGGGCTCAGCTCGACAATGCAGGCACGCTGCAGGTTGACTACGACCTGATCCTGGATCAGACAGGGGCTGTTACTCACGAGAACAAGGGTAGCATCATCCTCGATAGTGGTGCAGTTCTGAAGATCGGAGTCAACGATACACTGGAGAGTATCTACGACGAGGCCAACGGGGACTTTGGATCCATCAAGGGTGATGGCGTTCTCGATGTTTCCGGTTCCGGTGTGTCACTGTTTAACAGCGGGCTCATCATGCCCGGTGGTTTCAGTAATACGGATACCCTGACCATTGTCGGTAACGGTAGCACTGAGTTTTCCCGGGGTTCTGTTTATGAGATTGAACTGAACGGTAGCACCGGTCACGATCAGCTTGCTTTTTCAGGCTTTAACCCGGAGCTGAACGGCCGGGTTCGAATCAATGCGATGGCAACACCGACAGGTTCCTACACCATCGTGTCTTCTGCCTCGGCACTGGCAGGATTGTTTGCTTCGATCGAAGGAACGGACCTTCTGGCCTCCGACGGAGTTGTTCTTGACGTCACAGCAACTGCGAATACCGTTGTTCTCTCAGCAGTGATTCCCGACATCGTCGGGTCACCAGGTGATGATGGTACCGGCACCTTTGTCCCGTTTGTCACGGGTGGCGCAGAAGTGATCCACGGGGGCGACGGCAACGACCACATACTGGGAGCAGCGGCCGACGATACCGTGTTCGGTGGCGAAGGTGACGACATCATCGAGATTGGCAGTTTCGTTAAGCGCATCGATGGCGGAGGTGGCATTGACACACTGCACTGGACCGGCGGCAACCTGAACCTGACGAACGTCGACGGCTACGCCCTCGATTTTATGGAGGCGATCAGCCTGAAGGATAACGGTGCACAGACTGTGACGCTGGATGCAGCGGCGATCAGGAACTTTACCGACGAAGAAAACGATCTTACCTTTGATAAAGGCTCCGTCGTGGTGTTCGGGGATTCAGCCGATCACCTTATCCTGCTGGGCGATTACCTGCCGGTTGGTACAGACTTCTTCGACGTGCGTTCTCCGGGCGATTATGAAGAGTTCCTGAGGCTGGAACAAAATTCCACAAGCACTGGTATCACAACCGTGTTCATTGACGACCAAATTTCCGCTGAGGTACAGAAATCGGATGGTTCAAAGGAAATCTTTGGTGGTGCTGGAAATGACGATATCCAGGCTGGTGGCGACATCAATCCCACAATCAATAACGATTCGATAGACGGTCGCGGCGGCAACGACTATATCGATGGTGGTCCCGGTGATGACGTGCTTTCTGGTGGAGATGGCAATGACACCATAGTCCATGACCCGGCTGATACGGGATTCATCGATGGTGGCGAAGGGATAGATACGCTTCTGGATATGTCGCCAGGCTCTACCATCAACCTGAACGGTGTGTCCAATCTGCTCAATTTTGAAAGAGTGGATATGGCAGACGGGGATAACTCAGACACACTGAACATGGATCTGGCAGGTCTCACCAATATGATTGGCTTCGGTCTGGACGCGCTCTTTCCGGATGCCCAGCAGGAATTTGTAGTTGACGGTGACGCCGGTGACCAGTTCTTCCTGAACGGCGTTCCTGTTCACGGCACCAATGTCGCGACGCTGTTGGCAGCTGGCTGGACCACCACGGGTGCTGAAATTGATTACTTCCAGGATGGCTCCTCGTACGTCAAGTTGACCAACGGTGGCATTGATCTCTACGTTCACGGCGACCTGGCTGACGTCGGCGTTATCTAGGGCATTATCTAAACTCGGGAATTGCCCAGCAATTCATCCTTTTCTTTCCAGCGTTCTTCAAGCCAGGTCCTGGCATCCGTGATATCACTTGCGTGATAGTTTCGTATGGTGATGCCGATGTCCCCGTTGGCACCCCCAAGGCCGCGCCAGAAATTGGTATCACCGCCCCGGTAGTCAATCGTGATGTTCACCACGGGTGTATCGGGAGGCGCCGTGGCCAGTGATATTTTTAATCCGCCAGGTCTCGGCACCAGCAGGTGACGATAGGGTGACTTCTGTTTCTGGTGTTTCTTCGGGGTAAAGCGCGTACCTTCCGCGAAGATGAGCAGTGCGCCGCGCTCGCGGTGCAGAGAACTGGATGCGGATTGGATGGCGGCATAGTCTTTTTCCCGGGCGCCATCCCCGACACCGCGATTCAACCGGGGCATACCCAGTGCGTAGCAGATCCAGCCAACGATCGGTACCCAGACCAGCTGTCGTTTGATCAGGAACTTCAGGATCGGCCCATCCCAGGTCACGACATAGTGCAGCAGTGGAATATCGAACCAGGTCTGGTGATTGACCACGATGATTGGTGATGGGTGATCAGGTAACTCGCCCTGTACGTCGAGCTTCACGCCGACTATACGAATCATCCAGAGGCTGTTGATTGCGGCTGCCATCTTATAGACACGCTCGGTCAGCCAGTTGATGAAATCGAGTGCCGCGGAGACCCTGCTAAAAAGGAGTTTCAACAATGCCAGCAGGAAGAGAAAAGGCATCCAGAAGCCAAGGTTCAGGATAACGACCAGCGAGGTCAGTGCGCTGAACAAGTTTTGTGCGATGAGTTTCAGTAGGCGCATCAAAAGAGGTCCATCTGTCCCGTTTCGGTTCCTGAGTTCTTGCTTTGATCAATGCCCAGGAAATGTGTCATCCCGCTTACACGTCCTGACCGTCTTGCCATGGCTTGTCGCCAGGTATCCTCTGAAGTGTAAATACTAATGGATTGTTTTGCCCGTGTGACCGCTGTATAGATCAGTTCCCTCGTCATCAGGCTGCTGGCTTCCTCGGTCGACTCAGAGCCCAGCACCAGCATGACATGATCAAATTCGGACCCCTGGGCCTTGTACACCGTCATGGCGAAACAGGTCTCATGCTCTGGCAGCCTTGATGCCAGGATGCCTGCTTCCTTCCCGGGAAAATGAACAATGTAGTCACCATCATTGATGGGTGTGCAGATACCGATATCCCCATTAAAGACACCAAGATTGTAGTCGTTGCGTGTGACCAGCACCGGACGACCGGGATAAAAGGCTTTGTCGGCCTCTTTCAGGCCCCGTGTTTCAAGGATGTTCTCCAGCGATTCGTTCAACCGGCTGACACCCCAGTCACCACCGCGCCGGCTGCACAGGATGCGCGCCTGCTCAAACGTTTCCAGCAGCTTTTCGACAGGGGTGTCACCGGCATCAAGCAGGGCAAGGTAGTCCTGCCAGTATTCGAGCAGCTGATCCGGATTGGCTTCCGTAACCCAGGTGGCGCTGTTGTCGCTGTCATCGATGTGGGTTTCTGCATGTCGAATCGCAAGGGCAAGTTTTCCGATGGCGCTGTCTTCGTCGAAGCGGTAACTCTTTTCAAGTCGGCAGACCGCATCGGTTAAACGGTGTTGTTGCGCGGTTGCCGGCACTTCGCCAACAAAGGGTTCAGCAAACCTGGCAAACTCATCGGAATAACCACTGTCTCCCGCACAGAGGTCAGCCAGCACGTTACCGGTATCGACCGACGGCAGCTGGTCAGGGTCACCCAGCAGGATCAGACGTGTATTGTCCTGCAGTGCAACGAGCAGGCGATGCATCATGGGCAGGTCAATCATGGATGCTTCGTCAACAATCAGGAGATCCGCACTCACGGGATTGCCTGGTCCATGACGCCAGGTACGTCCATCGCGGCGAATACCGAGCAGGCGATGAAGTGTCTGGATTTCCAGTGCCAGGTTTTTCTCGTCCGCCCATTCGCGGATGGAATCCCCGAGGCGCATCGCTGCTTTACCGGTTGGCGCGGCCAGCCTGATGTGAATGTCCGGCGACTCTTCCAGCAGGATGTCCAGCATCTTGACCACGGTGCTGGTCTTACCGGTTCCCGGCCCGCCGGTCACGATAGCCAGCTTTCGGGAGATCGCGAGCAACGCTGCCAGTTTCTGCTTGTTTTCAGGTTCAGCCCCAAAATGTTCGTCGAGTTTGTCTTTGAGTATGTCGGCGTCCGGTATCGGCAGCGTGAGATTTCGAGCGGTGATCATCGCTGCCACTTCAGTCTCGAAACGATAGTACCGTCTCAGGTAGAGTCGGTTTTGGCTGATCACAAACGGCGTTTGCGCTGACGGATCACCAAAGGCGGGATGATCCTGCATAAGCATCAGCGTTTCTTCGGTTTCATCGGAAAGATCGACGCAGGAGTGCTGGTTAACGCTCGACTGGACGAGTCTCTGGATCAGCGAGCGAATAACAGCAGGCAGCTGATCACTGCGACTGGCGATCAGCCTAAGAAAATGTTGTTCGAAGCTGTTGATGGCTTCGCTCATGCTGTCAGCAGCCGATTCATCGTTTCAATGTGATCCAGGCCAGGCCTGTCATGGTAAACACCATTGGCCTCGTCCGGTTTCATGCCCCTCAGGAACAGGTAGTAGACACCACCCAGGTGTTGTTCGTAGTTGTAGTGTGGCAGTGTCCTCGACAACATGCGATGTACGGCAACAGTATAGATCAGGTACTGCAGGCGGTATTGGTGGTGTCGCATCGCCTCTGCCACCTTGTCGGGGCGGTAGCTCGAGAAGTTGTGGCCAAGGTGGTTGCTCTTGTAGTCGACAATGAAGTAACGGCCTTCATGTCGATAAAGCAGGTCGATCATTCCTGTCATCATGCCTTCGAGATCAAGGTTCTCCAGGCCAGTCGGGTTGATATAGCCATTATCCTGCAGGAACTCGATCAGGTTGCCGCTGGTTGCCAGTGGAAAGTGAAACTCCATTTCATCCAGGCGGTCATTCAATGAGATCTTGCGCAACTGCGTTGTGCCCAGCGGCGCATCCAGAATGTCATTCAGCCATTGCTGCAGGACCGGTAACCAGGCTTCGTCGAGACCGAGCCTGTGGCAGGTACGCAGGCAGGCTTCCTGATGGTCTGGTGCAGTGAAATCGATATGCTCCATCAGGCTGTGCAGCACAACACCCACCCGTGCGCCTTTCGGAAAAGTATGCCTGGTCAGCTTTTCGGTAGTACTGATTTTTTCCTCGGAAATGTCGTCATCAGCAAAGCCACTGACTGCCTGCAGCGCCTGTGTCGCGGCCAGCCGTGATGACACACCGGTGTAACTGTGGATGCGCCACAGGTCATCCAGGCGAGGACGGCCGGGTGGGGCGACAAAACTGCCGGGCTGTTTGTTGGGTTGCTCAAACTTCCTGCTGCCCGGATTCGCTACCTGGATAGCAAAAAGATTTTCTGGCAGGGCGGCCCTGGCGCGCGTTTCGAGGTGATCTTCCTTGCCCAGGTCGGTGAGATTCGTCAGGCGGCCAAGGGCAGATTCTGGCAGTTCGGACACACCGGGCAGACCTAACAGGCAGTGATACCTCGCTCGAGTCAGCGCTACATAGAGCAGGCGCATCTCTTCTTCTGATTCTTCCTGTTTGTGGCGTTTCTCACCGCGTTCATCCGGCATCAGGTCGATGACACTGCTGAAGTGGCCATTGCTTTCCTCGTGGTACATGACAGGGTTGTTTGCTTTCTTTCGCGCCTGGGAAAACACCGGTATCGGAATCATCACGATGTCGTACTCCAGCCCCTTGGCCGCGTGCATGGTGACAATCTTTACGAGGTTTTCGTCACTTTCGAGGCGCAACTGCTGTTCCTCACTGCTTACCGTTTCCGCGTCCCTCTGTTCCTGACTGAACCATTTCAGCAGCTGGAACATCCCCGGCGCGACGGAAGCCCTCTGCTGAAGCACTTCTGTCAGGTGTCGCAGGTTTGTGAGCTGGCGGTCGCCGTCGGGTAGCTGCAGCCATTTCTCTGCCAGCTGCCTGCGCGTGGCCAGAACATTCAGCGTCGGTGCGATGTCCTGTTCCAGCCAGAGTTCATGGTAATCGCGAAACTCGGCCAGTACCTGCTGCTGGTATTCGACGTCCCGGGTCAGGCGTTCAATGTCGGATGCGCTGCACTGCATGAGCCTCGTGCCCAGTGCAGCACGAATGGCGCGTTCGCTTGTGGGTTCGACGATGGCTTCAAGAATCAGTTTCAGGTCAGCGGCGGTGTCCTGCAGGAATACACTTTCCAGGGTCAGGTAGACGCTCTGGATGTTTCTCGCGCGCAGGGCACGCTGTGCTGCAACGGCATGTTTGCGACTGCGCACCAGGAACGCGATCTGACCCGCAGACACGGGTTTACCATCAATGGTGAACTGTTCATCGGTCAGTAGCTTTACGGTTTCTTCAGCAGCAGCTGACATCAGCCTCTCCGTGACGGGTACAAGATTGCCTGTGGTTGCGCCACCATCATCTGCTACCAGTACCCGGTAGGGGAGGACGGTAGCATCACCGTGTTTCATCACCATGCCGACCCTGGCGGCAGAGACCTGCTGGAAAGGGATGTCCTCGTCATTACCGAAGATATCCGGTTTATCAAACAGGTAGTTGGTGGCCTCCACCATGTCGGGTGTTGAACGCCAGTTGGCGTCCAGGGTGCTGACGTTCGACGCGCTTCTTCGAGCATTGATGTAGGTATAGATGTCAGCACCACGAAAGTTGTAAATAGCCTGTTTCGGGTCGCCGATCATCAGCATGGCGGTAGGTTCATCAGCCGGGCGTTCAGTGACATAAACCCTGGAAAAGATACTGTTCTGTATATCGTCCGTGTCCTGGAATTCATCGATCATGGCAACCGGCCAGCGACCTCTAATGGTGTCAGCAAGTTTAGAGTTGTCCCGGTTCACGGCTTCAGCCAGTGAAGTGAGCAGGTCATCGACGGTGAGCTGGTTGGTATCTTCCTTGATCATTGCCATGTTGGTGCCCACCTCGCGATAGAGTTCATGCCACAGGTTCGCGGTCAATTGCTCGATGCCGGTGGACACCTTGTCGATCAGGTCAAGCACTGCATGTTTCGGGATGCTGCAGTTTTTTTTGGTCGAATACTCCAGACTGCCTTTGTTGTAGATCTGCCACAATTCGTGGCTGAGTTCCGGTCCTGGTTCGGCGCAGAAGTCATTCATCTGCTGTAACCGGTTCATCGGCTTGCTGTTACCTTTGAGGTCCGAACCGCGCAACAATGTTTCCGTCTGATGCGCCAGCCAGGTCTTCTTGGCTGTCAGCGCATTGCTGACCAGCTCCCCGGGGTCGAGTTCAACGTAGGGGGGGACAAAGTCCAGTTCGCCGCGAAACAGGAAGCCCTTCAGCCGGTCGGCCAATGATTCGGGATTTGGCCAGATGGTCAGGGCGTAGTCGCGAATCTCTGCAGGCAGTGTAAGTACCCGGTTGCGGAAAACATCCTCGCTGGCGGCCTTCAGCAGGTGGTCACGCTCTGCATTCATCTGCAGGTTAAAGAGCGCGCCGGACTCAAATGCCTGTTCACCCAGAACCCGTGCACAAAAGCCGTGAATCGTAAAAATGCTCGCTTCATCCATCATCTGGCCGGCCGCGGCCAGCAGCTTCAGGTCCCTTGATGTATCGGCAGAAGATCCGAGCATTTCCTGCAGGAAAGGGTCTTCTCCCGGCTCTTCAAGTCGAAACGCTTCCCGGGCTTCACGAATCCTTCCGGCTATACGCTGTTTCAATTCGTCGGTGGCAGCGATTGTGAAGGTCAGGATCAGGATCTCATTGATCGCAAGGGGGCGTTTCCAGGGTACGTCCCGTCCCAGCAATAGCCTGATACACAGGTTTGAGATGGTATAGGTTTTACCGGTACCTGCACTGGCTTCAATCAGCTGTTGGCCCACCAGAGTCAGCTGCGATGCGATGTTGCTAGCCATCCGTGAACCGCTCCATGATCGGCTGCCACAGCGCAAGTGCAGTTTCTGCAAATGTGTCGTCAAACGCCTCTGGTGTCCTGTACAGTCTCTGCCAGTATCGATCCTGGCCTTCTGATCCCGGTTGGCTTCCGTCCCATTTTCGCCTTGCTGCGAACAGGGCCCGATCCTGCTCTCCGTGTTTCAGAAATTGCTCGGCGTAGTCGAACGACGCCTCAGCTGGCAGGAAAGGCGGGCGCGTGATGCCCTCAAAAAAACCCAGGACCATAACGTCGAGTAGATGCCTGGCATCTTCCTCGTCCATGGCAGCGAGGTGTTTTATTTCAGCCAGATCCTTGTCGCCGCGGAAAATGAAAACCGATTCCGTTCCAGGCTCTGCAATATTGGCAGCCAGGTGCGCTACCCAGGCCGCGAGTCTCTGTCCTGCCCGCAGTTTACCGACCCGGTAGTGCACCAGTCGCTTGCCGAACAGGTTGGTTGGACTGAAGCGGACATGTGAGCCAGCCAGCTCGATATCCAGGTTTAACTCCCGCCTTTCGTCCCGCAGGAATGGCGAAACCTCTTCCATGATGTTCCTGGCCCGCTGTATCTCGCGTGCCAGGTGTTGTCTGCCGACGTCACCAGGCAGAACCTGGCCGGATTTAAGGATACGCTCATGGAATTGTTCGACGTCCAGGTCATTCACCATATGATCAAGCGCAGCATCAGCAAGCTGGAAGCGCTCCAGGTGATCAAGTTCGAATGACTCCGTGTCCTGTAGTTCAACCTCTTCACTGTCGAGGTAGACGCCAAGTCGCTGCTGCAGGAAATATTTCGCCGGATGGCGCCAGTAGCTGGCCAGTTGCTGCACCGATTCGAGTTTCGATGTTTCGTCATCTGCCAGGGTGACGGCCAGGAATCCGTCATCTTTGCGCTGCGTTTCAGTGGTGATCGCCTGGTACCAGTGTTCGTTGAAGCTTTGCAGCGTATCTCCCTGGTAGTATTTTGGGTTGTAAGGTTGAAGCGCGTGTTGTGTGACGTGGGGCTTTTCAAAAACGGCATCAAGGTAATCCAGCCATTCCTGGACGACCACGGAGGGTGGCCTTTCCTTATCGTCCCTGATACCGCGGCCCACGTAGCTGACGTAAAAAAGGTCGCCGGCAGACAGCAGCGCTTCCAGGAACAGGTAGCGATCATCGAGTTTCTTTGACCGGTCACCCTTGCGGTGATCTGATGCGGCAACCAGGTCGAAAGAGTGTGGACGAATGTCTCTTGGGTATTCACCGTCATTCATCCCGAGCAGGCAAACCACCCTGAACGGGATGCTGCGCATGGGTACGAGGGTGGCGAATGTGATGCCACCGCTGATAAATCCCGCCCGCTGGTCAGCGCCAGTGAGGGTCTTCTCAATGGCATGGCTGATAAGCTGGCGTGACAGGGTGTCCTCGTAGTCGGAGCTCCCGGCGCGTGTCACCAGTTCTTCTGTAACCTCCAACAGTTGGCTGACGTCGAGGTTTTCGTTGCCGGTAGGCTCGAAGAAATCTGAAATCATCCGTGTCACCAGGCTGAGCCAGTCTGCCGCTGTATGAGATTCGACAAGCTGCTCCCGGTAACTGGCCAATAGGTCAATAAAGTCGCACAGCTTGCCCAGCAGGCTGATTTCAGATGGTGCGACATCAAATGGCAGGATGTTCTGCCAGGTGTCCTGCGCTTCCTCCATGGCGAATCCGAGTAACAGCCGGTCAAGACCAAAGCGCCAGCTGTTCTGCTGCTCTGCTGGCAGCGACCAGAAGGTGGATTTGCTTGATCCGTCCAGCTCCCAGCGGATACCTGAACCGTTGATCCAGTAGGTGATGGTTTCGAGATCGTCCTGGTGAAGTTCAAGTTTGCGCATGACCGCGGGCACTTCCAGCAGGTCCATGACCTGTGGGCCACTGAATCGACTTTCAGGAAGCTTCAACAGGTTGATAAAGGTTTTGAGAATGCTCGACTGGTCCAGTGAACTGGTATCCGCCAGCCTGTAGGTCATTTCCTTTGAAAATGCTGAGTGAATAAACGGCGCGTAGTCTGCGATATCCGGAACCATCACCAGGATGTCGCTCAGCTTGAGCGAGGGGTCAGCATCGATCTGCCGCAGCAGTTCGTCTTTCAGGGCTTCAACTTCCCGCATGCGACTGTGGCAGATGTGCACCTGCAGGCTGTTGTCCCTGTGTGCCTGTTTGTTCGGCAGTTCCCCGAACCCAAACTCTCCACCGAAGGTGAGGTCCAGGATGTCGTTCTTAACAAAATCCAGCGCCCGGTTTTCGTCTCCGCGCAGGAATGATTCGCTGGATTGAACCTCCGGTGTGTCCAGAAGCATCTCCAGCAGTTCACGGCCCTGTTTCCCCAGTGATGACAGCAGCGGATTACCCACCTCGAGGTAATCCTCATCGGTCATGGGTTCATCTGGTTTGATCAGCCCACGGACAGAGCGCCGGGCAAGGTCCTTTTCCGAAACGATGTCACCCCAGTAATGCTCGCAGGGATTCAGGAAATAGATGTCCACCTCACACTGTTGTGCCAACGCCCTGAAAGTTTCCAGCTGAAGCGGCGGCATGGTGGAAAGCCCAAAGATGCTTAAGCGTTGCCAGGGCAGATTATCCGCTGAACCTAACAGCCTCAAGGCGCGTTGATGCAGTTCTGCCCGGTGCAGGTAACTGGAGGACTTGAGATCCTGCTGCACCAGTCGCCACAGGTCTCGCTGCCACTGCTCGTGACCGCTGGCCTCATGTTCTTCAGATTCCCACGCCTGTATCCAGTCCGGGCGATACATGAGGTATTCATCCAGCAGTAACGTCAGTTCGCTTGCCAGTTGATACAAACGAAGGTCGGCGTCTCCCGGGCCTTCCAGGTAGTTGTTTACATCGCCGGACAGCCCCGGGTTGGCGCGTAGCAGTCGCATGATGCGCCAGACCAGTCGGTGCCTTTCATAGGGAGATTCGCGAGTAAGCTTCAGTTCTGGAATGAGGTTCTGGTAGAGCTGCCACAGGAAAGCGGCGGGCAGGAT